>NZ_JBFULC010000010.1:0-78520 GCF_056400525.1 Stenotrophomonas sp. P5_A9 | reverse complement strand
GCAATGGCCAGGCCGGCCACGATGCCTTTCTTGTAGCCCAGGTGCGCCACCAGCCGACCGGCCGGCAGCGACATCAGGAAATAGGTGCCGAAGAAGGTGAACTGCACCAGCATCGCCTTGGCGTAGTTCAGTTCGAACACCGCCTTCAGATGTGGAATCAGGATGTCGTTGAGGCAAGTCAAAAAGCCCCACATGAAGAAGATCGTGGTCGCCACGGCCAGGGCCATGCGCGTGTTGACCACGGGCGCGGACGCAGACGAGGAGGGCAGTCGGGGCGTTGGAGAAATGGGCATTCAGGTACGCGCCTCGTTGCGCGAGCAGGTGAAGGAAGACGCCATCACGCGGCCGCGGGGCCGCTGCTGGCGCGGATGCGCAGTTGTACGGGCGCCACGGTGCGTTGTGGTGCCGCTTCGGGATGGTCCAGCCGCTGCAGCAGCAGTTCGGCCGCTTGCCGGCCACGCTCGCGCGGGTTGACCGTGAGCGTGGTCAGCGGCGGCAGGGCAACCGCCGCTTCGGAGATGTCATCGAACCCGGTCACCGCGAAATCGATGCCGGGCCGCACCCCGCGCGAGGCCAGGCCCAGCATCAGGCCGAGGGCGACGCTGTCGTTGTAGCAGACCGCCGCGGTGGGCGCCGGATCGCGCGCGAACAGTTCTTCGCTGCGCGCGGCGGCTTCAAGGCGGTTGGGCGCCGATTCGATCAGCCAGTCCGGTTGCACGTCCCTGCCCGCTTCGGCCAGCGCCTGCGCGTAGCCCAGCCGACGCTGGTGGCAGGAACTGGAATCGGCGTGGCCACCGAAGAAGGCGATGCGCTGGTGACCGCGTTCGATCAGGTGGCGGGTGGCCAGGTAGGCGCCCTGCTGGTTGTCCAGGGTGAGGAAGTCCCAGTCGGCGCCGGGCGGCTCGCGGTTGAACAGCAGGACGTTGGCATTGAAGCCCAGCACCTGGCGCAGTTCCGCCGCGTCACTGCCTTCGGCCGGCGACAGGATCAGGCCGGCCGGGGTGTGTTCCATCAAGGTGGTCAACACCGCCTGCTGCCGCTGCGGCGATTCGCCGGTGCTGCCGAGCAGGGTCACAAACCCCTTGGCACCGAGCGCCTCGTCCACGCCGGAGGCGAACTCGGCGAAGAACGGGTTGGACAGGTCGTTGATCACCAGGGCCACGCTGGAGGACGTGCGACGCCGCAGGTTGGCCGCGCCCCGGTTGTAGACATAGCGCTGGCGACGCAGCTCGGCCTCGACCCGGGCGCGGGTGTCGACGTTGACCAGCGGGCTGCCGCGCAACACCAGCGACACGGTCGCCCGCGACACGCCGATCGCCTCGGCGATATCGGTCACGGTGACTGCGCGCGTTCCCTTGCCTGCGGGTGTGGCCTTGTCGTTCATCGTGTCCGCCCGGTCCTTGTCATCCCGCAAGCCTAAACGATCGCATCGGCCAACGGACCGTGCCGGTGCCGGTGGTCGGGGCGCAGCCGTTGGGCAGACGCAGGTTCATTCCAGCACCGCGCCCGGGGTGGCGCAGTAGGAGCGCGGCAACGCCTCGGCGCGGGTGCCCCAGCCGGTGGTCGGGGCCTGGGCGCCGAGCGCGAAGTCGATGCGCCCGCCCTGCTGCAGGCGGGTCCAGTCCAGCCACACCGGCGCGTGGTCCTGGCCGTCGACGCGCACGCCCTGCACGTACTGCAGGGTGCGGCCATCGGCACCGGCGGCGGCCAGGGTCAGGCTACGGCCGGTGCCCAGGTCCACCTCCACCCTGGAAAAGCGCGGGGTGTGCAGCAGGAACTGGCCACTGCCGGGCACCGCCGGGTACAGGCCGATCGCGCTGAACAGGTACCACGCCGACATCGTGCCCAGGTCGTCATTGCCGGTCACGCCGTTGGGCGCATTGGTGAACAGCTGCTGGGCCGCGCGCACCACCGTGGCGGTCTTCCACGGCTGGCCGATCAGCGTGTACATCCACGGCGCGTGCAGGTCCGGTTCGTTGTTGGGGTTGTAGCGGTACTGGTTGTAGTAGCTGTACGGCCCCACCACCCATTCCTTGCGTGCGGCGGTCAGCGGCGACTGCACCAGGACGTCGTAGGCGAAGAACGCATCCAGGCGCTTGCCGGCCTGCTCGCGGCCGTGCATGGCCTGGATCAGGCCGGGCATGTCCTGCTGTGCCAGCCACTGGTACTGCCACGCGGTGCCTTCATGGAACCCATGGTGCGACCGCGGGCTGTAGTGGCCGTCGGACGGCACGTACCACTTGCCATCGTCCATGCGCGGACGCGGGAACCCGCTCATGCCGGTCTCTTCATCGCGCACCTGCGGGTCCCACACCTTGTGCCAGTTGCCGCCGCGCGTGCGCAGCGTAGCCGCATCGTCGGCATGGCCCAGCCCCTCGGCCATCTGTGCCAGCGCGCAGTCGGCCAGCGCGTATTCCAGCGTGGCCGAGCCCCCGTGATGCGGATCGACGTCCATGCCCTTGGAGGGGAACGCGCGGTCGTAGGCCACAAAGCCGTTTTCCACGTAGCCCGGATTGCCGGAACGACCGGCATGGCGCGAGTTGAGCGGCGGCTGTTCGAACGCGTTGCGGCGCAGCGCGGTGTAGGCCTCGGCCTCGCGCCCGGCGAGCGCGCCGAAGCGCCACAGGTCGACCAGGAACGGGGTGACCGGATCGCCGGTCATGATGTTGGTTTCAAAATTGGCGTAGCCCCAGCGCGGCAGCCAGCCGCCCTGTTCGTTGATGGCCAGGAGGCTGCGGCCGATGTCGCGCGCCACCGCCGGGCGGGTCAATGCCAGCCACTGGTTCTGCGCGCGGTAGGTATCCCACAACGAGAAATACTCGTAGTAGGTCCAGCCGTCCGCGCGATGGATGGCGTCGTCGTAGCCACGGTAGCGGMCATCGGCATCGCTGCCGGTCAGCGGCTGCAGCAGTGCGTGGTACAGCGCCGAATAGAACACGGTACGGTCATCGCTGCTGCCGCCTTCCACGCTCGTGGTGGCCAGCTCGCGCCGCCACTGCTGCTGGGCCTGCGTGCGCATCTGCTCGAACCCCAGCAGCTTGCCGCCCTGCATGCCGTCGCTGCGCAGGTTGGTGCGCGCGCCTTCGGCGTCCACGTGCGAGATCGCGCTGATCGCGGTGACCGCGCGCTCCGTGCCCTTGCCCACGTCGAAGCTCAACCACGCGCCGCTGGGCTTTTGTTCGCCTTCCATGCGATGCCGCGCACCGGCCAGGCCGCCCTCTTCGCCCCAGGTACCGAACGCCTTGAACGGGCGGTCGAACTCGATGCGGAACCACGTGGTGTACTGGTGCCCGCCGCAGAAGCTCTTGGTGACCAGCTTGCCCTCGACCACGCGGTCGCCGACCACGTCGATCACGCTGCCGATCACCGAATGCCGCTCGTTGGCCTGGCCGACGTTGACCAGCACATGGCCGGTACCGGCGTCGACCGGGAAGGTGTAACGCTCGGCCGCAGCGCGGGTACGCGCGGTGGCCTCGGCATCGATGCCGCCGTAACCGGTCAGGCGCACCTTGTAGTAGCCGGCCTGGCCGACCTCGCCCTCATGGGTGTAGCTGGAGGCGTAGCGCTTGTGGTCGAAGCTCTTGGCATCGTCGGTGTTGAAGTCGCCGCCCTTGCCGATGCTGCCGGTGACCGGCAGTACCGAGACCTGCCCGCCCTGCTCCCAACAGCCGGCACCGGACAGGAAGGAGTGGCCGAAGCCGCGGATCTTGGGATCGTCATAGCGCCAGCCGGCGTAGTGCTCGCCGATCGGGCTGACCTGGATCAGCCCGAACGGGGCCGAGGCGCCCGGGAAGGTGTTGCCGTCATCCTTGCTGCCGATGAACGTGTTGACCTCACGCTCAAGCGCGATCGGGGCGGCGGCCTGCAGCATCGGCGCGAACGCCAGGGCGAACAGGCAGGCCAGGCGTGGCAGGGCGCGGCGTGACGGGGGGACGACAGAGGCGGACGGCATTCGGCGCATGGGTGGATCCTGTGGGTCGATGTCGGTGCTGACGAAGGGGCGCAAAGCCCCGCCACTGCTGGCCGGGCGTCTCCCCGGGACGCGGCTCCAGATCCACGTTGCCGTGAATTTAGATCGATTCAAGTAAAGCACGGGGATTTCGGCCGATGCATTCTGCGGCGCAACATGGCGGGCCCGGATAGGCGGAGGCACGCTTGCGCCGTGCCGCCCGGCCGACGCTTCAGCATCTGTTCGTGGCCTCGACGCAACCTGGCGATGGATGGCTGATGCCTCTGCAAGCGACGCGACAGCCATCCCTCCCCAGCCGTCTCCGCGCACGAAAACGTTTTCATGGTTTTTTCGATCGCGTCACACCCTCGACGCGCGCTTGCCATATTGCGCAGCAGCATGCGTCGCCCGCCGGGCCGTGCTAAAAAATCCCCGCCAATCGTTTAGATCGATCCAACTTTAAACGGTCACGATTGCTGGAGGGGGTGGGTGGGGACCACCACGCGCTGCATGCCGGACGCACGACTCGACGCCCCAAGGCGCCTTGAAAATTAGATCGATTCAATCACGTATCGCCACCGTTTCAATCCAGGAGAGGGAGAGAGTGGAATGAACAAGATGTCCCGCATGCGCAACCGCGACACGCTGTCGGCCGCCATTACCGCCGCGCTGTTCGCCGCCGCGCTGGTTCCGGCCAGCGCTTTTGCACAACAGGCCAGCCCGGCCTCGTCACCGGAGGCCACCACGCTCGACAGCGTGACCGTCACCGGCTACCGCTACGCCATCGAAAAGAGCCTGCAGCAGAAGCGCGACGCCAACGCCGTGGTCGAAGTGATCACCGCCGAGGACGTCGGCAAGTTCCCCGACAAAAACGTCGCCGATGCGCTGCAGCGCGTGCCCGGCGTGGTCATCGAGCGCAGCGGCGGCGAAGGCAAGACCGTCAGCGTGCGCGGCCTCGCCCCAGACCTGACGCTCACCCAGTTGAACGGCAACTACGTCGCCACCTCGGAAACCAACAACGAAGCGACGCGCTCGTTCAACTACACGCTGCTGCCGGCAAACATGCTGTCCAGCGCGGAGCTGTTCAAATCGCCCGAGGCGCGCATCGACGAGGGCGGCATCGGCGGCACGGTGATCCTGCATACCCGTCGTCCGCTGGATATGGAAGCCAACTCCGGTTACGTGAACCTGGAAGGCACGTCGTCAGATACCAGCCACGACATCGAACCGCAGGTGTCGGCGCTGTACTCCTGGCACAGCAAGGACGAGCGTTTCGGCCTGCTGGTCGGGGCGACCAAGCAGACCCGCACCAGCCGCACCATGCAGGCCAGCACCGAGGACTATCAGTGGTACGGCAACGGCACCGACGCACGCGATGCCAACGGCAACGTACTGTCGCAGGACGGCATCCACTACTGGTGGGGCCAGTCCGGCTTCAATGACCAGAGCGGGCGCAACTACAGCGAATTCTTCATGCCGACCTCGGTGAACTTCGCGGTCAAGGAAGAAAAGCGCGAGCGTACCGGCGGCCAGTTCACCTTCCAGTTCAAGCCGCTGGACAACCTGACCCTGACCGCCAACTACTTCCGCTTCGAGCTGCAGGGGGATTACACCCAGAACATGCTGAAGATTCCGGAATGGAACCTGGCGCGCTACAACGGGGACGGCAACTGGGACGGCGGCCGCCTGCTCAACGGGCTCAGCTTCGACCCCAGTGGCAGCATCGTCACCGGTGCGCAGTACGAAAAGCTGGCCGGCAAGACCTACTACTGCAGCGAGGAACAGGCCGCCGCCGCCGGCATGGCGCCGGGTGGCTGGGGTCCGGACGACTGCACCATCCCCACCCCGCAGCTGACCGGTACCTACAGCAAGGAAAAAGCGCTGTCGCAGACCGCCGACCTCACCGTCGACTGGGACATCAGCCCGCTGTGGAAGGCCTCCTTCACCGGCGGCCGCACCTGGTCCGAGGGCGGTCCGTCGATGAACTTCAGCATGTCGGCCAAGCCGCGCCGCCAGGTCGATGGCGTGTGGCAGTCCGGCAACACCTACAGCGCCTGGGACCTGACCGGCACGCCGAGCGCCACGTTCTCGCCGAACCTGCAGGACCAGCTGATGGCCGGCATCGCCGAGATCGATACCGGCTCCACCGGTTCGTCGTGGATGCAGACCAGCGTCAAGCAGAACTACTTCCAGGCCGACGTCACCAAGATGTTCGAAAGCGGCTGGCTGGACTCGATCCAGTTCGGCGCCAAGTACCGTGATGGTGAAGTCCACCGCAATACCGGCAACACCTACTGGGTGTGCCAGGGCAAGGACCCGGCCGACTACGACAACAACCGCTACCAGGCCGGTTGCGATTCGACCGCGGGGCAGGCCCAGCCCGGCTTCTTCCTGTCCAGCCCGATCAGCAACATCGCCGGCGGCTTCAACGCCAACGTGTTCCCGGGCATCAACTACCCCGCCTACATCGACTTCCTCAACCAGAAGTACGGCGGTTCCTACAGCCGCAAGGAAGAGGACTTCGTCTACAACGTCAACGAGAAGATCTACTCCGGCTACTTCCAGGCCAACTTCCGTACCGAGCGCCTGCGCGGCAACGTCGGCGTGCGCGTGGTGCGCACCCAGCAGTTCGCCGAGTCCAGCGATTCGGTGGAGAAGTTCAACGACTACTTCCAGGACAACGCCGCGGGCGCGCCGATGGGCTGCAACGATCCGGCCGCTGGACCGCTGATCGCCTCCAACACCGGTTATGTGTGCCAGAGCGGTTTCGTGCGCCTGCCCGATGGCCTGGCCCGCGAGAAGACCTACGAGTTCGCCTCGCTTGAACGGACCTACACCGACTTCCTGCCGAGCTTCAACATCGCCTGGGACATCACCGACAACCTGGTGCTGCGCGGCGCGGCGTCGAAGGTCATCGCCCGCCCCGGCTACACCAGCATCGCGGCGCCCGGCAGCCTGAGCTACGTAAGCGAGGAATACAGCAACGACCGTCGTGTCGCCGGCGGCACCGATACCCCCGGCTGGTATGGCCACGGCAGCAACAAGAATCTGGAGCCGTTCGAAGCGACCCAGTTCGACATCGGCCTGGAGTGGTACTTCAAGCCGGGCTCGGTGGCCGGTGCGGCCCTGTTCCGCAAGAACGTGGACAACTTCACCGTGCCGGTGGTGCGCGACCAGCAGATGACCGTGGGTGGCCAGACGGTGACGGTGCAGAAGTACGAAACCGAAGCCAACGGCCGCGATGGCGTGTCGCAGGGTGTGGAGCTGTACGGTCAGTACACCTTCGACATGGGCTTCGGCGTGCAGGCCAACTACACCTACAACGACACCAACCTGGCCTCCATCGTGCTGGACGGCCAGAACATCGGCTCCTCGCCGCTGGTGGGCAGCGCCAAGAACCAGGCCAACGTCACGATCTTCTACGAGAACCAGAAGTTCCTGGCGCGCGCCTCGTACAACCGCCGCGGCGAAGTGGTGGGCGGGCTGGTCAACGGCCTGACCCAGTACTCCGAGCCGTACGACCAGCTGGACCTCAACGCGGCCTACAACCTGACCGATGCCCTGACCCTGACCGCCTCGGTGCTCAATGCCACCAAGTCCGAACAGCGGATCTACCTGGGCAGCGACAGCAAGGCGCGGTTGATCTCCAACACCTATACCGGCCGCCAGCTGTACGTCGGCGTGAACTGGAAGTTCTAAGCCTCACCCACCCCCGCCCCCCGGCGGGGGCACGGTCCTCCACGGCAGCCACGCTCGTACAGGTGGCTGCCGTTTTTTGTGGCGATGCCTCCCCGGGGTAGAGCCACCCCATGGGTGGCTGCACGCGGTGCCGGACAGAAAGGCAGCCACCCATGGGGTGGCTCTACCCTCGTACGATCCGTGGACCCGGTGCATCCCGTGCATCCCGTGCATTCCGCGCAAACCGGTAGAGCAACCCCATGGGTGGCTGCACGCGGTGCCGCACAGAAAGGCAGCCACCCATGGGGTGGCTCTACCGGTCGAGGGCGGCGCGTAGGGCGGCGACGGTTGCCGGGTCGGTGGCGGTCCGGTCGGGCGACAACCCGGTCAGCGCGGGGTTGTGGAAACGCATCGGCGAGCGCTGCGTGGCCTTGGCCGACGCGTGCAGCTCGTGGCATCCGCTGCGGGCGGCGATGGCGGCGATGTTGCCGGCACTGACTCCCGCACCGGCCATCACGCTGATGCGGCCATCGGCCTGGGCCACCAGCGTTGCGAGCGCGTCCGCACCGGCCTCGGCACTGCCCTGCCCGCCGGAGCTCAACACGCGCTGGCAGCCGAGCGCGATCACCTGCTCCAACGCCTGCGGAAGATCGCGCGCCGCATCGAAGGCGCGATGGAACGTCACCTGCATCGGTCCCGCCGCCTGCACCAGCTCGCGGCACAGTGCCACGTCGATGCCGCCATCGGCATCCAGCGCGCCGATCACCACGCCATCGCAGCCCAGTGCCCGGCACTGCGCGATATCACGCAGCATGATCTCCGTTTCCAGTGCGTCGTAGAGGAAGTCGCCAGGGCGCGCGCGGATCAGCACGAACAACGGAATGCTCAGGCGCTGACGGGCCACGGCGATGCTGCCGTGGGACGGGGTGGTGCCGCCCTCGGCGAGGTTGTCGAACAGTTCGATCCGGTCGGCGCCGCCGGCCTGTGCGGCCAGTGCCGAGGCCACCGAGTTCGAGGCGATTTCCAGCACCCGGCGCGGTGGGCTCATGTCTGCTCGCTGGTATAGACCGAGGCCGAATCGCGCAGGTCATCCTGGCGGTCCTTGTCGCACACGGCATAGACGAAGCCACGGTGCAGCGCGTACGCACCGACCTCGCCGTGCTTGTCCAAGGCGAGGAAGCACACCTGCAGCGTTTTGCTGGCCTCCGGGCGTTTGCGCACCAGCCGCGCGATCGCCTCGCGGCAGGCGTCGGCCGGCGAGCGGCCCTGGCGCATCAGTTCCACCACCAGGAACGAGGCCGCGTTGCGCATCATTTCTTCGCCGACGCCCGACGCGGTTGCGCCGCCCACCTCATTGTCCACGTACAGACCGGCGCCGATGATCGGGCTGTCACCCACGCGCCCGTGCAGCTTCCACGCCATGCCGCTGGTGGTACATGCACCGGCAAGGCGGCCATTGACGTCGATCGCCAGCATGCCCAGGGTGTCATGGTTGCTGCTGTCGCCCGGACGGCCACGCCGCTCGGCATTGATCTCAGGCGTGTACTGGGCGGTCTTCAGCCATTCACGCCAGGCCTTTTCCGCCGCAGGGGTGAGCAGCTTCTGGCGCTCGAAGCCCTGTTCCACCGCGAACTGCTGCGCCCCCTGCCCGACCAGCATCACGTGCGGGGTGTTCTCCATTACTTTGCGGGCGACCGACACCGGATGCAGGATGTCGGTGAGCGCCGCCACCGAACCACAGCGGCCGTCGCCGTCCATGATGCTGGCGTCCAGGCTGAGCACGCCGTCGCGATCGGGATTGCCGCAGCGGCCGACGGTGGGGTTGCACAGCTCGCTCTCGGCCCAGCGTGCGCCCGCTTCCACCGCATCCAGCGCACTGCCGCCGCCGGACAACACCTTCCACGCAGCCTGATTGGCGCCGACACCGAAATCCCAGGTGGATACTACCCGCGCGCCGGAACGTGCCTGCGCACGCACGCGCGGCAACGCCAGCGCACCGGCGGCCAATGCACCGGCCTGGAGGAACTGCCTGCGATCGGTCATCTGAACCCTCCCCTGCAACAGCTGTGGTTGTTCCGCCCGGCATCCGGGCGGGATGCGTTCATGCCACCGCGCGTTCGCGGCGCGCGGCATGCCATACCGCCGCGCCCAGCATGCCCAGCTCGCCGTGTTCCACCCGCCACACCGGCACCTGCGCCAGCACCCGCGACATCACCCCCTTGGCCAGGAAGCGCGCACGGAAGCCACCGGCCTGCAGGAACGGCGCAATGCGCGTGGAAATGCCGCCGGCCAGGTACACCGAACGCGCGCCGAAGGTGACCGCCAGATCGCCGGCCAGGCTGCCCAGCCATGCACTGAAGACCTGCAGCGTCTCCACCGCCAGCGCGTCCTCGCCCGCATGCGCGGCGGCGATCAGCGCTTCGGTCGATTGCCAGCGGGGTGCCACGCCACGGATGCCGCACAGGCACGGATACAGATTCATCAGGCCGCTGCCGGACAGGATCCGCTCCTGGTCCACGTGTTCCCACCGCTGCTGCATCTGGCGCAGGATCTCCAACTCCAACGCGTTGCCGGCGGTCAATGCGGCGTGGCCGGCTTCGCTGGCCAGCACCGGCTGATCGCCGCCCTGGAAGCGCAGCGCCGCACCCAATCCGGTGCCGGGCCCAAGTACCAGCGCCGGCCACGGCGAATTGTCGCTGCCGCGCTCGCCATTGAGCGCTACCAGTGTCTCCGGCTGCACACAGGGGATGGCGTAGGCCACCGCTTCGAAATCGTTGATCAAGGCCAGCGAGCGCAGCCCGGCCTCGGCGCGGGTGGCCTCCACCGATACCGGCCAGGCCAGGTTGGTGTTGACCAGGTGGTCGCCTTCGAGCAGGCCGGCGATCGCCACCACAGCGGTATCCACCGGATGCGCGGTGACAGCGATGAAGTCGGCCAGGATCGCGGCCAGGCTGGCGAACTCGGCGCAGTTGTAGCGGCGCAGACCATGCAGGTGCGGCGGCTGGCCGTCGCGCAGCTCGGCCAGGGCCACGCGCGCGAAAGTGCCGCCGACGTCGGCGACGATGACCGGTTCAACCGGGGATTCCAAGCCGGGCGTCATCGCAGACGTCGCGTCGGGAAGGGCCGGAACAGGGTCCGGAAACGGTACCGCAACGCTCACTCGCAGGCCTTGGCTGGGATCGAACAACTCTGCACGATTTTCGGCGATCGGCCCCGGTTTGCAAAGCGGACGTTGCCGTACCGGAGCGTATGCGCGAGCGCCATCAAGGCTTGGCCACCTGCAGGCGATAGGTGGTGCTGGCCGTGGACGTGGGGCCATCGGCATGCACCGCGCGCACTTCAACCTTGTGCTCGCCGGCAGCAAGATTGGTCGGCAGCGCGCCGCGCCACAGATGCGGCGATGGCGTGGCTTCGGGCGAACGATCGAAACCGCGCAGCGTCTCGGCCTGGTCGTCGGCCATGTTCTCCACCAGCAGGCGCGGGTCCGGCTGTTCCACCCGCTTCATGCCCTGCCAGCCGCCATTGTCCACGCGGTATTCCACCCGCGTATCGGCCTGGCCCATGAACACATTGGCGTACACGCCCCATGCCGGGTAGGCGTCCTTGCGCAGCACTTTGGGGGCGTGGAGGGCGATCTGGTAATCCTCCGGCGCGCGCGCCACGTAGTAGCGCAGGCTGTAGTCGCCGCCGGGCTTGACCGACAGCAGCGCATAGCCGTTGGGGGTGCCATCGCTCATGGTCGCGTCGGGAATGCCGCTGCTGTCCTTCACTCCGGACCAGAACGCACCACAGGCGGCGCCGACGTTGTACTCATGCAGCGGCTTTGCCCCCTGCCAGCCTTCGGCGGCACCGTGGTAGTAGTGCTGCTGGGTGTGGCTGTGGCCGCTGAGCACCAGCACGTTGGGGAAATCCTTGAGCAGCCCGAACAGGCGCGTGCGGTCGGCATGGCGGAAGGTTTCGCGGCCCGGGGCGGCATCGAACAGCGGAATGTGCATGCCCAGCACCACCAGCCGGTCGCGCGGCAGGCCCTTGAGGTAGTTGCCGAGGAAGGTGAACTGGTCCGCGCGCAAGCCGCCCACGTAGGTCGGCTTGGCCTTGGGGTCGTAGACCACGTCATCGAGGAACACGAAGCTGGCCCCGCCCTCCTCCACCGCGTAGGTATCGGGGCCATAGACCGCCCGCCAGCTGTCCAGCGAATGGCGGTCGTCGCCGGCATCGACATCCAGGTCGTGGTTGCCCGGCACATGGAACCACGGCACCTGCAGCTGCGCGGTGGCCTTGTTGATGGTCGGGTACAGGTCCAGGTCGTCGTTGACGATGTCGCCCAGCGTGGTGCCGAGTCGCGCCGGATGCTTGCCGATGATCGGTTCGACGATGGCGCGCCGGTAGTAATCGATGTCGACCTTGCTGGCGGTCTGCGAATCGGTGAACACCAGCATCTCGAACCCGGCGCGTGCCGCATCGCTGCCCTTGGCCGGCTCCAGCGCGAAATCCCAGTTGCGGGTGTTGGTGCCGGTCGCGTGGATGCCGTCGTACTTCAGCCGCGGTGAGCCCTGCGGCGCGTAATGACGCCAGTAGGCCGGCAGCCCGTTGTCCGCGGCCGGGAAGCGATACTCATCGGGCTTGATCACGAACACCGTCTGCCCCTCGCGCACGGGCAGGCTGTAGCTGCCATCGGCGGCGGTGCGCACGATGGTTTCGCCGTTGGAGACCTGCACCCCCGCCAGGCCCGGATCGGTCGGCCCGCGACCGGGCTTGCCGTCGCGCTCCTGGTAGACCTTGCCACTCACGGTCACCTCGGCGGCCAGGGCGGGTGCGGTGGTCAACAGCAGGCAGGCCAGCCAGGCAGCAGTGCGGGTCATCGGGACAGTCCGTTCAGGGGTGGGTGATTGTAAAGCGGCACATCATCGCGTGTGCCGCGTTTCACCGACGTTAAACGGCACGCGCGGTCGCGCTCAGCGTGCGTGCCGCGTTGCCAGCACCTGCACCGCATCGTCCAGCGACAGCCCGCGCGCGCGCAAAAGCACGATCAGGTGGAACAGCAGGTCCGCCGATTCACCGAGCAGCGCGGCGTCGTCCTGCACCACCCCCGCCAGCGCGGTTTCCACGCCCTCCTCGCCCACCTTCTGGGCGATGCGGCGGGTGCCGCCTTCGAACAGCGTGGTGGTGTAGCTGCCGGCCGGGCGCTGCTGCTCGCGCTGCAACACCAGCGCATCCAGGCGGCCGAGGAAGTTGCCCGGTGCCTGCGCGAAGCAGCTTTCGCTGCCGGTGTGGCAGGTCGGGCCGGCGGGGCGGGCGCTGACCAGCAGGGTGTCGCGGTCGCAATCGATGCGCACGGCGACCACGGCCAGCACGTTGCCCGAGGACTCGCCCTTGGTCCACAGCCGCTGTTTGCTGCGGCTGTAGAAGGTCATGTGCCCGGTGGCCAGGGTTTGCGCCAGCGATGCGGCGTTGGCGTAGCCCAGCATCAATACCGCCAGGGTATCGGCGTCCTGCACCACGACCGGCAGCAGGCCATCGCCCTTGGCCCAGTCCAGCCCGTCCAGGGCCTCGCGCGAGGGCAGTACTTCAATAGACATCTCGAACCTCGCTCTGCTGCGCGCGCAGGAACTGCTTGAGCGCGGGAATGGCGATGGCGCCACTGTGGAAAACACTGGCGGCCAGCGCGCCATCAACGTCGGCCTGGTCGAACACGTCGGCGAAGTGCTGCATCTCACCGGCGCCACCGGAAGCAATCAATGGCACCTGGCACAACGCGCGTGCCTGGCGCAGCTGGGCCACATCGTAACCGCGGCGCACGCCGTCACTGTCCATGCAGTTCAGCACGATCTCACCGGCACCGCGGCGCTGCGCTTCCACCAGCCAGTCCAACGTACGCACGGGGACCGCCTGGGTCTTGTCCGGATCGCCGCTGAAGCGGCGCACCCGCCATTCCCCGTCCGCCTCGCGCACCGAGTCGATGCCGACCACCACGCATTGCACGCCGAAGGCATCGGCCAGTTCCTCGATCAACGCCGGACGACCCAGTGCCGGCGAGTTGATCGAGATCTTGTCGGCGCCGGCATACAGCACCCGGCGCGCGGTCTCCACATCGCTGATGCCGCCGGCCACGCAGAACGGAATGTCGATCAGCCGCGCGATGCGCTCGATCCACGCCACGTCCACCGCGCGCCCTTCCGGGCTAGCGCCGATGTCATAGAACACCAGCTCATCGGCGCCCTGGTCGCGGTAACGCAGCGCCAGTTCGGCGATGTCGCCCATGTCCACGTGATCGCGGAAGCGCACGCCCTTGACCACGCGGCCGTCGCGCACGTCCAGGCAGGGAATCAGCCGACGGCTCAGCATGCCAGCGCTCCCTGCAGGGTCATGCGGCCTTCCAGCAAGGCCTTGCCGAGAATGGCACCACCGCAACCCACCGCCTTGGCGTCGGCCACGTCGGCGGCACTGCGCACGCCACCGGAGGCCTGCACGGCCACGCCCGGGAGCAGCGCTGCCAGATGCTGGTACAGCCCGATGTTGGGGCCGGACAGCATCCCGTCGCGGGCGATGTCGGTGCACAGCAGGTGCCGCATGCCGGCCTGGGCATACCGCGTGGCCAGCACGTCGAGCGTGTCCTCGGCGGTTTCTGTCCAACCATGCACCGGCAGCAGCCAGCGGCCGTCGTCGGCCTGGCGGGCGTCCAGTGCGATGGTCAACCGCTCCGGGCCGAACTCACCGAGCCAGCCGATCACCGTTTCCGGCTCGCGGACCGACACCGAGCCGACCACTACGCGGGTCGCGCCGGCATCGAGGATGCGCGCGACGTCGTCGCGCGAGCGCACGCCACCGCCGGTCTGCACCTTCAGCGGGGTCTGCTGCGCGATCGAGGACAGCAGCGGGGAAAGCGTGTAGCCACCCGCCCGCGCGGCATCCAGATCGACCAGGTGCATCCAGTCCGCGCCGGCGTCGGCAAAGGCCTGCGCACGCGGCAGCGGGTCGTCGCCATAGGTGGTCTGCTGCGCGTAGTCGCCCTGCAGCAGGCGCACCACGCGGCCTTCGCGGATGTCCAGGGCGGGATAGACGGTGAAACTCATGTCGATTCGTTCTCGATGAAATTGCGCAGGATCCGCGCGCCGGTGGCGGCGGACCGTTCGGGATGGAACTGGGCCCCGCTATGGCGGCCGCGCTGCACCACGGCGGCAAACAGGCCGCCGTGATCGCAGGCCGCCACGGTGTGCTCACCCAACGGCGCGGCGTAGCTGTGCACGAAGTACGCACTGGCGCGCTCTGGCACACCCGCCAGCAGATCCGATTCGCGCAGCGGCAGCAGCCGGTTCCAGCCCATGTGCGGCACGCGGATGCCGGTGGCCGGATGCAGGTGGCGCACCACTCCCGGCATCAACCCCAGGCATTCCACGTGGCCTTCCTCGGAGCCCTCGAACAGCAGCTGCATGCCCAGGCAGATGCCCAGCAGCGGCACCTCCAGGTCGCGCAGCGGTTGCACCAGGTCCTGCGCATGCAGGCGCGCCATGCCATGCGGCGCCGCGCCCACGCCGGGCAGGATCACCCGCGACACCCCGCGCAGCCCCTTCGCATCCCGCACCAGCCGCACCTGCACGCCCAGCCGCTCCAGCGCATAGCGCACCGAGCCAAGATTCGCGCCACCGGCATCGATCAGCGCGACCTCGCTCACAGCGCCCCCTTGGTGCTCGGCAAGGCGGTGCCCTGCCGCGGCAGCGCCTGGCGCAACGCACGCGCCAGCGCCTTGAAACAGGCCTCGACCTTGTGGTGGTCGTTGTCGCCGCGCACGTTCAGGTGCAGGTTGAGTCCGGCCGCATCGCAGAGCGAGCGGAAGAAGTGCGGCACCAGCTCGGTGGGCATGTCGCCCACCCGCTCGCGCTTGAACTCGCCCTCGAACACGAAATAGGGACGCCCACTGAAATCCAGCGCAGCGCTGGCCAGGGTCTCGTCCATCGGCAGGGTGAACCCGTAGCGGCCGATCCCGCGCTTGTCGCCCAGTGCCTCACGCAACGCCTGGCCCAGTGCCAGCCCGGTGTCTTCAATGGTGTGGTGCTCGTCGATGTGCAGGTCGCCCTCGGCCTGCACGCTCAGCGCGAACCCGCCGTGCTTGCCGATCTGCTCCAGCATGTGGTCGAAGAACGGCAGTCCGGTATGGGTCTGCGGCTCGGCGGTGCGGTCCAGATCGACCTCCACGCGGATCTTCGTTTCCTTGGTATTGCGCTGCACGACGGCGCGGCGCGGCGCATCGGCCAGTTCATGGGCGATGCCGTTCCAGTCCCAGTCGCCGCCGAACTGCCCGGTGCGCAGCTGGAAGCCGCGGATCTTCATGTTGTCGGCGAACTGGATGTCGGTAGGCCGGTCACCGACCATCGCCGAGCGGGCCCAGTCGATGCTGCGGTCCTGCAGGTAGGACAGCATCATGCCGATGCCCGGCTTGCGGGTCGGTGCGTTGTCGTGCGGCCAGGTGCCGTCGATGAGCACGTCACGGAAGACGATGCCCTGGCTGGCGAAGATCTGCAGCATCAGGTCGTTGGGACCCTCGAAACTGGCCTGCGGATAGCTTTCGCTGCCGAGGCCGTCCTGGTTGCTGACGATCACGAACTGGTAACCGGCATCGCGCAGCTTGAGCATGGCCGGGATCACGTCGCGCACGAAGCGGATCTTCTCGTACGCATCGATCTGGAAATCGGCCGGCTCCTCGATGAGCGTGCCGTCGCGGTCGACAAACAGGATGGGCGTCATGCGGCAACCCTCCGTACCGACAGCGCACTGAGCACGCGATCGTTCTCCAGGGTGCTGCCCACGGTGATGCGCAGCGCGTCGTGCAGCTGCGGCGCAGCGCGCTGGTCGCGCACCACCACGCCCGCATCGAGCAACGCGTCGAAGGCCTGCTGCGCATCGGCGAAGCGGACCAGCAGGT
This sequence comes from Stenotrophomonas sp. P5_A9, assembly GCF_056400525.1. Lineage (NCBI taxonomy): Bacteria > Pseudomonadati > Pseudomonadota > Gammaproteobacteria > Lysobacterales > Lysobacteraceae > Stenotrophomonas > Stenotrophomonas sp. P5_A9. The sequence continues at coordinate 61,973 of NZ_JBFULC010000010.1, read as the reverse complement.
AGTTGCCCTGCGAGGGATAGACCCGCAGCACCCCCGGCAGCACCGCCAGCGCCTGTTGCAGGCGGTTGCGCTCCAGCTTGATCCGCTCCACGCGTGACGCCGTCAGCTGCAGGTTGCTCTCGCTCAGCCCGGCCAGGGCCAGATCGGCGCACGGGCCGGGGATCGGATACGGGGCCTGGCAGCGGCGCAGCAGCTGGATCAGGGCCGGCGCGGCGATCAGGCTGCCGATCCGGGCCGCCGCCAGCGCGTGCGCCTTGGACAAGGTACGCAGCACAGCGAGGTTGTCGTACGTTGCCAGCAGCGACACCGCCGACGGCAGCACCGCGTACTCGGCATAGGCCTCATCCACCACCACCAGCGCCCTGCCCTGCAGCGCACGGGCCACCTGCTCGATCTGCGCCAGCGCGATCGCGCTGCCGGCCGGATTGGACGGTGAACACAGGAATACCAGCTTGGCGTTGCCGGCCAGCGCGGCGGCGATCACCGCGTCGATATCGACGTTCAGTGCGTCGCCGTCATCGCGCAGCGGCACCTCCAGCAGCGGTGCGTTCTGCAGGCGTGCGCACACCGCGTACATGCCGAACACCGGCGGCGTCACCAGCACCGCATCCCGGCCCGGTTCGCACAGCGCGCGCACCAGCAGGTCGATCGCTTCATCGCTGCCGCGCCCCATCAACAATTGATCCGGGGCGCAGCCATAAAGATCGGCCAGGCGGGCGCGCAAGGCAGCCGGCTGCGGGTCCGGATAGCGGCGCGCGCGGCCTTCGCTGTCGGCCGGGTTAGCCCAGGCCGATTCGTTGGCATTGAGCCACACATCGCCCACCAGCGCACTGCTGCGCGCCGAGGAATAACCCGCAAAGGCCTGCAGGTCCGGGCGCACCAGCGACATCACCGACGACGAGGCGCTCATGCGGCGGCCTCCATGCGCAGGGTCACCGCGTTTTCATGTGCGTCCAGGCCTTCGGCACGTGCCAGCACGCGCGCGCAGCCACCGATCGCGGCGATGCCCTGCGCGGTGGCCGACTGCACGCTGATCAGGTTCTGGAAGCTGGCCACGCTCACCCCGCTGTAGGCGCGGGCGGCGCCGGCGGTAGGCAGCACGTGGTTGGTGCCGCTGCAGTAGTCGCCAAGTGCTTCGGGGGTGTAATCGCCCAGGAACACCGAGCCGGCCGCTTCGACCTGCTCCAGCCACGCACGCGGTTCACGCAGGGCCAGGATCAGGTGTTCGGGCGCGTAGCGATTGCTGATCTGGAAGGCCTGTTCCAGCGAATCGACCCGGATCAGCTGCGAGGCCTGCAACGCCTGCGCGGCGATATCCGCACGCGACAGCCGTGCCAACTGCGCCTGCACTTCGGCGGCCACGCGGTCGAGCATCGCCGCGTCGTCGGTAAGCAGCAGCACCTGCGAATCCGGGCCGTGCTCGGCCTGCGACAGCAGGTCGGCGGCCACGAACGCCGGGTTGGCACCCGCATCGGCGATCACCAGCACTTCCGACGGCCCGGCCGGCATGTCAATCGCCGCGGCACCGTCCTGCGCCACTTGCTGCTTGGCTTCGGTCACGAAACTGTTGCCCGGGCCGAACAGCTTGTCGCAGGCCGGCACGCTGTCGGTGCCATAGGCCATCGCGGCGATCGCCTGCGCACCGCCGAGCTTGAACACCCGGTGCACGCCGGTCAGGCGCGCGGCCACCAGCACGGCCGGATCGGCGCTGCCGTCCTTGCGCGGGGGCGTGCACAGCACCACTTCGCGGCAGCCGGCCAGCTGTGCCGGCACGCCGAGCATCAGCGCGGTCGACGGCAACGGCGCGCTGCCGGCCGGTACATACAGGCCGACGCGACCGATCGGACGCACGACGCGCTCGCAGCGCACGCCCGGTGCGGTCTCCACCGCATAGCCCTGGCTCATGCCCGCCTGGTGGAAGGTGCGGATCCGCGCAGCGGCATCGGTCATCGCCTGGCGCAGTTCGGCAGACACCGCCTGTTCGGCCACGGCGAATTCCGCCTCGCTCACTTCGAAGCTTTCCGGCGCCACGCCGTCGAAGCGCAGGGTGATCTCGCGCAGCGCGGCATCGCCGCCCGCGCGCACCGCCGCGATCAACGCCGCGACCGATTCACGGGTGCGCCCCGCCACGGCCTGGACCGGGCGTTGCAAGGCCTGCGCCTGGGCGCCGGCATCCAATTGGGACCACGTCAGACGATTCATGCCAGCGACCGCTCCACGCTCAACACCATCAACCCCTGCGCACCGGCGCGTTCCAGGTCCTCCAACCGCTGCCAGGTCAACGCGCCGTGGCACATCGTCTGCAAACGCAGGTGGCCGCCGTCATCGGGCAACTGCACCAGCGGGTCGGCATCGGGCAGCAGCCGGGTCAGCTCGGACACCCGGTCCAGCGCGGCGCGGAACATCAGCAGCTTGCTGTCCTGCACCTTCACCACGCCATCCAGGCGCCGCAGCAGCATCGCCATCAGCCCGGCGCGGGCGTCATCGGGCGTGCGCACCGGACCGGCCAGCACCGCTTCGCTTTCGATCAGGGTTTCCACCGGCTTGAGCTGGTTGGCGGCCAGGGTCGCGCCGCTGGACACCAGGTCGCAGATCAGGTCGGCGGTGCCCAGTCGCGGCGCGATTTCCACCGACCCGGACAGTTCCACCACCTGCGCGTCCACGCCGCGTGCGGCCAGCCAGTCGGCCAGGATCGCCGGGTAGCTGGTGGCGATGCGCTTGCCGGCCAGTTGTTCCACCCCGGTCCATTCCCACTCTTCGGGCACCGCCAGCATCAGCCGGCACTGGCCGAAGTTGAGCCCGCGCAGCGCCTGGTAGGCATCGGGCAGGCCGAGCCGACGGCGCGCGGCGCCCTGCTCGTCCAGTTCGTTGCGGCCGACGATGCCGAAGTCGCACACGCCATCGGCGATCAGCCCGGGGATGTCGTCATCGCGGACCAGCAGCAGGTCCACCGGCAGCGATTCGCCGTAGCAGAACAGCTTGTCGCGGCTCTGCCGCCAGCTCAGCCCGCAGGCGGTGAGCAGGCTGCGCGCCGGCTCGGCCAGCCGCCCGCTTTTCTGGATGGCGATCCGCAGCCGGTCACGGGCCGGGGCGTTCTGGGTTGCACTCATGGGGGCGGCTCTCTACTCGGATTCGGGGGGTGTGGGCGCGGCGCTCACGGCGATGGCGGCGGCATAGCCACCGTGGCCATGGTCCAGCGAGCGCGCCACGCGCCCGGTGGTGGTCACGCTCACACCGGTCAATTCATGGATTTCGCGATACGGCACGCCCTGCTGCAGCAGCGGCACCACCTTCCAGCGGTCGGACAGCGCCTCCAGCTCGGCCGGGGTGCACAGGTCGCGCAGGAAGGCAGTAACCGCCTCCGGGTCGGACAGCGCGGCAAACGCACGCGCCAGCGAGGCCAGATCGGCCTGGGCGTCTTTCTCGCGGGGTACGGGACGTAGTTTCATCGTATCAATGTAATAGCGTGCTATTACATTAGCGCAAGTGCCGCCACTGGGTCAAACCGCCCTACGGCCCACAGTGGGGCCCGTTCAGTCGCTGAAAACGAAAAACGCCCGCGGTCGCGGGCGTCGGGGGGGCGGTCGTGGTAGAGCCGACCCATGGTCGGCTGCACAGCAAAAAGGGAGGGCGGCAGGCGGGCGCCAGCAAAGCAACCCAAGACGCTATCGCGCCTTGCAACGCACCTCGGCGCGCAAGGCCCCGCTGCGCAGGCACTCCCCCAACAGGGTGCCCTGGCGGCTCGGGATCGGCTGCACGGCCTCCAGCGCCCCTGCCCCGTCTGGACACTGCTTGCCGGCCAACGTGCGCAGGTCCTGCTCAAGCTGGCGCTGGTCGATCACATGACAGCGATCAACCACCAACCGGTAATGTCCCGGAGCGATCCGATCGCTGTGCAGCGCCGGATCGCTCCGGCAGGCGCAGAGCAGGAGCAGCAACAGCGCCCCTGCCACTACCCGCTTCACGGCATGACCTTGGCCTGTTCCAGCTCCACCTGCAGGGTGCTGGCCAATTCGTCGCGCGACACCTCGAACTGCTGCTCGCGCAGCAGGTCCTTCACCGCCACCACGCCACGCGCCAGCTCGTCCTCACCGGCCAGCACCACGAAGCGGATGCCCGCCTTGGCGGCGTACTGGAACTGCTTGCCGATCTTCTTCGGCTCCATCTGCACTTCGGCGTTGATGCCGCCCACGCGCAGGCGACGGGCGATATCCAGCGACTGCGGCAGGCTGACGTCGTCCATCAGCGCGACCAGCGCATGCACGCTGCTGTCTTCGATACCGGCAATGAGACCGGCCTCGCGCAGCTGCCAGAACAGGCGGGTCAGGCCGATGGAGATGCCCACGCCCGGCAGCTTGGACTTGCTGTAATGGCTGGCCAGGTCTTCGTAACGGCCGCCCGAGCAGATCGAGCCGATCTGTGGGTGGTCGGTCAACGTGGTCTCATAAACGGTGCCGGTGTAGTAATCCAGGCCACGGGCGATGGAGAAATTCAGGCAGTACGCGGTTTCCGGCACGCCCAGCGCCTTGACCAGCTCCAGCACTTCACGCAGCTCGGCCACGCCCACCTTCAGCGTGTCGCTGGCGGCCGGGTCGGCCAGCAGCGCGTCCAACTGCGCCAGCGCGTCGGCGTGGCTGCTCGAACGCACCGCGACGAACGCCAGGATGCGCTCCACCTGCTCGGCGGGAATCTCGAAGCCCTCGCCCACCAGCGTCTCGCGCACGTAATCGGCGCCGCGCTTGTCCAGCTTGTCCACTTCACGCAGCACCGCCAGCTGACGTTCGCCGTCGGCCACGCCCAGGCTTTCGAAGAAGCCGCGCAGCAGCTTGCGGTTGTTCAACTGCACCGAGAAATCGCCGATGCGCAGTTCGGCGAACACCGCGTGGATCACCGCCAGCACCTCGGCGTCGTACCGCGTGCTCAGCGTGTCCTTGCCGATCACATCGATGTCGCACTGGTAGAACTCGCGGAAACGGCCACGCTGGGCGCGCTCGCCGCGGTACACGCGCTGCATCTGGTAACGGCGGAACGGGAAGGTCAGGTCGTGTTCGTGTTCGGCCACGTAACGGGCCAGCGGCACGGTCAGGTCGAAGCGCAGGGCCAGCTCGGGCAACGCCTTGTCGCCCGCGTCGGCGGCATTGGCCAGCGCACCGGTGGACTGCACGAAATACACCTGCCGCTCGGTCTCGCCGCCGGACTTGGTCAGCAGTACGTCGGACAGCTCGAACACCGGGGTCTCCACCGGCAGGAACCCGAACCGCTCGTAATTGCGGCGGATGACGTCCAGCATGCGCTGGAACGCGATCTGCTCGCGTGGCAGCAATTCCATGATGCCGGGCGGCGTACGGGGCTTGATCACTTGCGGAACTCCTGCGAATCGGGGGGATGAGCGAGGTGCATATTCTAGCCGCAGCCGAACCGGCGGGCCTGCATCCATCGCTCCGGCCCGGGCCTGCGGCCGCATGACGTATCATAAGCAGGCCCCGCTCCCTGGTTCGACATGACCCGGCCCCACTCCGGTACCGCGCTTTCCGCCGTTGAAGATCCCGCCAGCCCGGGCTGCGCGCCGCTGCGCGACTGCCTGCACTGCTCGGTGCGCCACCTGGCGGTGTGTTCGGCACTGTCCCCGGACGAGGGGCAGGCGTTGGAGCGGGTAACCGTGTCGCAGGCATTGCCGCTGGGCGCCACGCTGGCCCGCGCCGGTGAGGCACGCCAACATGTCTATACGTTGACTGCCGGCGCGTTGCGCCTGGTCCGCACCCTTGCCGACGGCCGCCGCCAGATCAGCGGTTTCGTGCTGCCGGGCGACTACCTGGGCCTGACCGGCAGCGACAGCCACCGCTACGACATCGAAGCGATCGCCGACAGCCGTGTCTGCCGCGTCGCGCTGCCGCAGATGAAAGACCTGCGGCAGCGTTTTCCGCATCTGGAACGCAAGCTGCTGCAGCGCGCGTGCCAGGCGCTGGATGACGCCCAGGATGCCGCGCTGTCGCTGGCCCGCCTGCAGCCGGCCGAAAAGCTGGCCGATTTCCTGCTGCGGCTGGCCGCGCGCGAAGCCATGCTGGGCGCGGACGGTCTGCGGGTGACGCTGCCGATGGGGCGCGGCGACATCGCCGACCACCTCGGCCTGACCATGGAAACGGTGAGCCGTACGTTCACCAAGCTGCGCCAGCAGGGCCTGATCGCCCTGCCGCATCTGAACACCGTGGAGATTCTTGACGAAGCGGGACTGCAGAGGCTTTCCGGCGCGGAGTGAGGCGGTGGCCGCGTTGTGGCGCGGGTGGAGGGGTTCGGGCGAGAGCCTGCCGAGCATGGCTCGGCACTACCGTTGATCCAGGGGCGGCTGCCCGCCTGCCGAGCGTGGCTCGGCACTACCGTAGATTGAGGAGGACCTCGCGCAGCGCTGGGTAATCCGGTGCACAGGGTTCGGCGTGTGCCGGGCGCTGGAGCAGGTCGGCCAGCGCCGGGGGCACGTCCAGCGCCTGGCCGATCAGCGGTTCCACCACCGATTCGAACTTGGCCGGGTGCGCGGTGGCGGCCACCGCCCAATCGCCCTGCACGCCTTCGCTGCGCAGCTGCTCCAGCAGCACCATGGCGGTGGCGGTATGCGGGCAGAACAGTTCGCCGGCCTGCGCCCAGCGCCGCGCGATGAGGTCGCGGATCGCCGCATCGTCGACGGCCTCGACACGGAAATCGGCACGCAGCGCGGCATCGTCGTCGGCGTACAACCAGCGCAGCCGTTCGAAGTTGCTCGGTGCACCCACGTCCATCGCGTTGGCCACGGTCGCCACGCTGGTGGCCGGCTGGTAGGGGCCGCCATGGAAGAACCGTGGCAGCACGTCGTTGGCATTGGTCGCCAGCGCGATCCGCCCCAGCGGCAGCCCCATCGACCGCGCCAGCACCGCCGCCATCGCATTGCCCAGGTTGCCGGTCGGCACCACCAGATTGAGCACCTGCCCGGTGGCCACGTGATGCTGCAGCGCTGCATGCGCGTAGTAGCTCATCTGCGGCAGCCAACGGCCCAGGCTGATGCTGTTGGCCGAACTCAGCGGCACCTGCGCCTGCAAGGTGCGATCGCCCAAGGCCTGCTTGACCATCGCCTGGCAGTCATCGAAGGCGCCGGCCACGCGCAGGGTGTGGATGTTGTCGCCGAAACAGCCCAACTGGTGAGCCTGCCGGGGTGACACGCGCCCGTCGGGATACAGCACCACCACGCGGATGCCCGGCTGACGGTGGAAGGCAGCCGCCACCGCCGCACCGGTATCGCCGGAGGTGGCGACCACGATCGTCAGCGGCTGCGCGCGCTCCTGCTGTAGCTGGGCCAGGCTGGCGGCAAGGAAGCGCGCACCGAAATCCTTGAACGCGGCGGTGGGGCCATGGAACAGCTCCAGCACATGATCGCCCGGCGTACTCAGCGGGCGCAGCGGCGCGGGAAAATCGAATGCCTGCGCGCACAGCCGGTCCAGCTGCGGGGCCAACCGGTCGCCCTCGAAATAGGCGGCGAGCACCGCTGCGGCATCCTGCGCCAGCGTGCCATGCGCGCGCCATGCCTGCGCCTGTGGTCGCTGCGCTGGCACGTAAAGTCCGCCATCCGGGGCAAGCCCGGCGGCGATGGCTTGGCTCAGGGTCGCGACAGGCGCGTTGTGGCGGGTGGAGACAAAGTTCATCGGCGGTCCTGGAGAAAAAGGGGAAACACGCGGCTCACAGCAACTGCGCGCCGGGGGCGTTCAACGGCGACACCCAGCCCTGGCTGTCGAAACCGGCCTCGGCGAAGGCCTGCTGCACCGCCGCCTGTGCGGCCAGCGCCGCGTCGCGATGCTCGAACCAGGCAAATACGCTGGGGCCGGCACCGGAAATGCTGGCACCCATCGCACCGGCAGCCAGCGCGGCATCACGTGCTGCAGGGAAGCCGGCAATCAGCCCGGCACGGCGCGGCTCGACCAGCACATCGCGCAGCCCGGCGCGGACCAGCGATGCATCGGCGTTGAAGCATCCGCTCAGTACCAGCGCCAGGTTGGCGCTCTGCTGCACGAACTCGCCCAGCGCATAACTGCCCTGCAGCGCGGCGCGTGCACGGCGGGTTTCCAGCACCGCATCGGGATGTACCAGCAGGCTGTGCCAGGCGTCCGGCACGGGAATCGGTACCAGCCGCTCGGCCGTGCTCAGCACAAGCCCCCCGAGCAGCATCGGCCCGACGTTGTCGCCATGCCGGCCGCCACTGGCCACCGCCTCGCCGGTCAGCGCGAACGGATACAGCGCCTGCCGCGACAACGGGGCGTCCAGCAGCGCGTTGGCCGCCACCAGCGCGGCCACGCACGATGCCGCCGAGCCGCCCATGCCCGAGCCGAGCGCGATGCCCTTGTCGATCTCCACCTCGAAGCCGAACGGCAGCGCCAGCGCCTCGCGCAGCGCGATCAGTGCCGCACCGGCCGTGTTGTCGGCGGCGTTGAGCGGCAGCGCGAACGGGGTGCCACGGATCGCCACGATGCGCACCTCGGGCGTGGCGATGCGACGCACGCTGACCGTATCGCCGACTCCGGCGATGGCATGCCCAAGGATGTCGAAGCCCACCGCCGCATTGCCTACCGACGCCGGCGAAAACGCACGGGCACTGTCACCTGCACTCACAGGCGTGCCCCTTCGCCGACCGCTACCCGCAGCACATCGGCGAACACGCCGGCGGCGGTCACCTCCGGCCCGGCACCGGGGCCCTGCACCACCAGCGGGTTGTCGCAGTAGCGCCGGGTGGTGAACTGCACCACGTTGTCGGTCAGGCGCAGAGTGGCGAAGGCGTGGGCGGCCGGCAATTCCACCAATCCCACCTGCGCACCGTCAGCCGACAGCCGCGCCACGTAGCGCAGCACCGCCCCGCGCGCACGGGCTTGGGCGAGCCGCTCGGCGAACAGCGCGTCCACCGCGTCCAAGCCGCCCATGAACTCCTCGACGCTCGCCTGACGCAGCACCTCGGGCACCAGGCTTTCCACCTGCACCTGCTCCAGGCTCAACTCGCGCCCGGCCTCCCGGGCCAGGATCACCAGCTTGCGCGCCACGTCCACGCCGGACAGGTCGTCGCGCGGGTCCGGCTCGGTGTAGCCCATGCCCCGCGCCTGCGCGACCAGCTGCGAAAACGGTACCTGGCCGTCGTATTTGTTGAACAGCCACGCCAGCGTGCCCGAGAAAATGCCGTCGATGGCCAGCACTTCGTCGCCGGTATCGACCAGGTCGCGCAGCGTGGTGATCACCGGCAGCCCGGCACCAACGGTGGCCTCGTAACGGAAGCGCGCGCCACTGGCGGCGGCCGCCTCGCGGATCGCGTGGTAGCGCGGCAGCGGACCGGCACCGGCCTGTTTGTTCGGGGTGACCACATGGATGCCCGCTGCCAGCCACCCGGCATAGCGATCGGCAACATCGGCACTGCCGCTGCAATCGATGATCAGGGCGTGCGGCAGGTGCGCCGACAGCAGGTGCTCGGTGAACACGTCCAGGTCGGTGGGTACGCCCGGGCCGGCCAGGGCCGCACGCCAGTCGCCGTGCACACCGCGCTGGTCGAGCAGCATGCGGCTGCGCGAGGCCACCGCGCGCAGCCGCAGGTCCACGTTGGCCCGGCCCAGCAACTGGGTCTGTGCCGCCTGCAGCTGATCGAGCAGGGCCGCCCCGACGTTGCCCGGGCCGATCACGCCGACCGAGAAGGTCTGCGGCGACAACCAGAAACCGGCGTGTGCGGCGCGCAGCGCCTTGGTCGCATGGCGGCTGTCCACGGCCACCGAGATGTTGCGCTCGGACGAGCCCTGCGCGATCGCCAGGATATTGACCTGGGCGCGGCCCAGCGATTCGAACAGGCGCGCGGCCACGCCCGGCTGCCCGGCCATGCCATCGCCCACCGCCGCCAACACGCTGACGTTGTCGGTGAGCTGCACGCGCTGCACCTGGCCCAACGCCAGCTCATGCGCGAAGGCCTGCAACAGCGCAGTGCGCGCACGCGCCGATTCGGCCTGCCGGACCACGCAGCAGATCGAATGCTCGGAAGACCCCTGCGAGATCATCACCACCGACACCTGCGCGTTGCGCAGCGCGGCGAACACGCGCTCGGCGGTACCCGGCACGCCGATCAGGCCGGTGCCTTCCAGGTTCAGCACGGCCAGGTCAGGGCTGAGCGTGAGGCCCTTGATCGGACCGGACACGGTGCGCTCGGCGGTGATCCGGGTGCCCGGATGGTCGGGCCGGAAAGTGTTGCGGATGATGATCGGCAGGCCGCGTTCGATCGCTGGCGACATCGTCTGCGGATGCACCACCTTCGCCCCGAAGTAGGCCAGCTCGCAGGCCTCGTCGTAGCTGAGCGCATCCAGCTGCACCGCTTCGGGCACCACCCGCGGGTCGGCCGACAGCACGCCGTCCACGTCGGTCCAGATATGCAGCTCGTCGGCATCGAACAACGCGGCAAAGATCGCACCGGAGTAATCGCTGCCGTTGCGGCCCAGGGTGGTGATGCGGTCGCGGCGATCGCGCGCCACGAAGCCGGTGGCCACCACGCGCGGGCCCGGATGCGCCTGCCGCCAGGTCGCCAGCCGCTGCGCGCTCTGCACCCAGTCCACGTCCACGCCCAGCTCGCCACGGTCCACCACCAGCACATCGCGCGCATCCAGCACCGCGCAGTCTTCGCCCAGGGTCTGCAGGTACTGGCCGAGCAGCTGCGCCGAATACACCTCGCCCAGCCCCTGCACGCGGTCCAGCACTTCCACCGGCAACTCGCCGATCACCGCCAGCGCGCCCAGCACTTCGGCCAGGTGGTCAAAGCGCGCATCGAACCATTCCACCGTCGGCCCGGCCTGTTCGCCCAGCAACGCGACTGCCGCGCCGCGGTGCCGCGCACGCAGCGCATGCCAGTGGTCGCGCCAGTGCGGCGCATCGTCGGCCGCCAGGCCGGCCAGCGCGATCAGCGCATCGGTGACGCCCTTCATCGCCGAGACCACGGTGACCTGCACCGCTTCGTCGCGCGCCAGCAGCAGCTGGGCGACATGGCGGTAGCGCTCGGCGTCGGCCACCGAGGTGCCGCCGAACTTGTGCACGACCGTGGAGGTGGCTGCCCGCAGGACCGGGGCGGCAGGATCAGCAACAGCAGGCAGGACGGCGACGGAAGACATGTAGACCTCGATTCGAGGCCCCGCGTCGGGTCAGGTTGAAGGCGCTCCCCCGCAACCTGTTCCGGGTGCGGGGCCGTTGTTTTCGGAAATTACGCGAAGACGACGGGCCGCACCGGGCGAGTGGTGACGGTGGTAATGGTGGTGGTACCGGTGCTCCGGTCGGCCACGGCTCGATCGACCGCAAGGGCGGCGATGCACGGCTGGGCGGTGGCGGCGAGGGAGACCATGGGTCAAGAAAACAACGCCGGCGGGGGACTTGTCAAGTGTTGCAGTGCAAAAAATCCACGCGCGCAACATGCCGGTAACGTCGGCAAACAAGTTGCGAATGAGACCATCCAGCTGGCGCAATGCCCTTGGCCCAAACGCTCATCCCGCGTGCTCGGCAATCGCGCGGGGTGGGCGATGTGCGTGCGCACACATCAGCACGCCGGCGATCAGGCAGACGATCGCCACGGTTTCCATCGCGGTCGGCAGGCGGTGCTGCCAGGCAAAGCCGTACAGCAGCGCGAACAGCGTTTCGAACACGATCATCTGCCCGGTCAGGGTCAGCGGCAGGTTGCGGCTGGCGCGGTTCCAGCATGCATTGCCCAGTACCGAGGCCACCACCGCCACCCCGGCGCTGATCAGCCAGAACCAGCCCCAGTCGACCGTGACATGCGGGGTGTCCTGCAGCGCGAACGCGCTGGGCACCAGCAGCAACGCCAGCCCGCCGGTGGCCACCCCGGTCAGCAACGACCAGTCGTGTCCGGAGATATCCGGGCGCCGCGCCAGCCAGCGGCTGTTGCCGATCGAGTACACCGCCCAGGACAGCAGCGCGCCGACCGCGCACAGCAGCCCCAGCGCACGCTGCCCGGTCGAACCGCCGGCGTGCTCGGCCTGCAGCGCCTCGTAACCGACCAGCCCGACGCCGAGCAGGCACAGCAGCAGTGCCGGCGCCAACCGTCGCAACGGCACCGCGCCTTGCTCACGCACGCCGGCCAGCGTCACCACCACCGGGATCAGCCCCACGATCAGCGAGGCGGCCGCGCCGCCGGCCCACTGCACCGCATTGGCCAGCAGCACGAAATACACCAGGTTGCCGGCCAGGCTCAGCCACAGCAGGCCGCGCCATTCGGCCGCGCCGATCCGCGTGCGCAGCTGCCGCCAGCGCGGCGCCAGCAACACCACCGCGATCAGCCCATACACCAGGTAACGCCCGGCCGACAACTGCACCGCGCTGAAGTGGCTCAGCATCGCCGGGGCCAGGAACACCACGCCCCACAGCGCACCGGCGGCGATTCCGTTGGCGATGCCAACTCCCATGGATCGATTCATCTGCGCGTGCGGGTCATTGCTGGAGGAGTGCGCCAGTGTAGGCACGCGCGCGCCGTCGATCTTGACCCAGGCTACTGCCGGTGGCGCCGCCGGTACTCGGCCGGGGTCATCCCCCACTCACGACGCAGTGCACGGGTCAGTGCGCTCTGCTCGGAGTAACCGGCCTGCTGGGCGATGCTGGCGATGGACAGCGTGCTTCCAGCCAGGTGGCGGCGCGCGCAGCGCAACCGGCACGCGCTCAACCATGCCAGCGGGGGCATATCCAATGCCGCGCGGAACAGCGCATGCACGCGACTACTGCTGACCCCGACCGCGGCCGCGATCCGCTCCACCGGCCAGGCCTGCCCTGGCGACTGTTCGATGCGCGCGCACACAGCCTGCAGCCGCGTCGCACTGCCCGCCAGCGAAAACGCGTCCAGCAGCAGCGGCAATTCGCGCGCCACCACGGCGCCATCGATCCGCGGCGGCAAGCCCGCACTGACCCGTTGGACCATCGCGCGCACCTCGGTCGGCAGCGCCAGCACCGGGTGCTCGTCCAGCCGTTGCAGGGTGTCTTCGTCCAGCAGTTTGACCGGACAATCAACGATCAGGAACCGGTCATCGGCCGACGCGGACTGCGCATGCCCGGCCGACGGCGCCACGAACGCACCCTGCCACCTGTCCAGCCGCGCACCGCGCCCGTCCAGTTCGAAGGCCAGTTCGCCATCCACCGGCAGCACCCATTGGGCGAAATCATGTCGGTCCACACTGGACGCGCGACCGTAGCGACGCAGGTTGAAGGCGGCAGCAGGCATGGACGTGGGCAGACAGGACGCGCGTGAACCGTGGGAGCGATCAGTCTGCGCGCGCGCCAGGCGTGACGCAATCCAGCGGGGCGGCCGTCCCCGGCTGATATAGTCGGCCGGTCCTGTCCGCATGGAATGCACACTGTGACGTCGCCTGGAATGCCCCGCCCTGCCCGGATGCGCTGCTTCGTCCTGCTGGGCCTCGCGCTCACCTGCCTCCCCTTGACCGCCGCGGCCGTCGCCCCACGCGAACCGACCCGGATTGCGCCCGGCCCCGGCTGCCTGGATGCGCGCGGCCTGCGCGACATGAACCAGACCGACGCCGACAGCGTGACCGTGCTGGCCGCCGACTACCAGCCGTGGCGCGTGCGCTTCCAATCTGCCTGCCCCGGCGTGGACGATGCCGCCGAAGCGGTGCTGGAAGCGCCTTCGGGCTGGGCCTGTGGCGGTCCCGATGAACGGGTACGCGTCGATGGGCGTCTTTGCCCTATTGCCTCGGTGGCGCGCATCGACGCGCGCGAGTTCGCCGCGCAGGCCAAGCTGAGCGACGCGCGCACGCTGAAAACGTTGCCCACCGTGCAGGTGGCGGCGACCTCGGAAACCCGCAGCCGCTTCGGCGCCTCGCCGGCCTACTGTTTCAGCACGCGCGCCCTGCGCAGCTGGTCCGAAGATCCCAAGGGCATCAAGGTCGAAACCAACCCCAAGCGCTCCGGCGGCAACCGCTATTACCGCGTGGAACTGGGCACGTACTGCCCGGAGGTCAGCAACGCGCCGGAGATTTCATTCCGCTCCGGCTTCGGCAACGGTCTGATCTGCGGCAATCCTGGCGACCGCATGATGGCCAGCCAGGCCATGCCCGGCGATCTCCGCCGCCAGAGCAACCCGCGCAACTACCTGGGCTGCGCGGTCATGGCGGTGTATCCGATCCGTTGAAGACTTCCCCTGATCGTGCGACTGGAACCGCCATGACACTTGAACGCATCCCGCTAAGCCAGAACCCCGCCCTGCTGCCGACCGTGGCCGCCTGGTATTTCACTGAATGGGGCAGCCACCTGCCCGGCCGCACCGAGGCCGACGAATGCCAGCGGCTGGAAGTATTCCTCCACGACGCCGCCCTGCCCCTGCTGCTGATCGCCCTGGATGACGGAGAACCGGTCGCGGCGGCGCAGTTGAAATTCCATGAACGCACCGAGCGCCCGGAGCGCCAGCACTGGCTCGGCGGCGTCTACGTGCGCGACTCGCACCGCGGCCGAGGCATCGCCGCCGTGCTGATTGAAGACCTGATGACGCGCGCCGCCGCCCTGGGCGTACGCGATGTGTACCTGCAGACCGAGGCCGACGACGGTGGTCTGTATCGCCGGCTGGGGTGGGTGCCGCTGGAGTCGGTCGAACATGCCGGGGGCTTCCCGGTGCGGATCATGCTGCGGCGGCTGGCGCCGCGCTGATCAGCGGGTGCTGCGCATCGGCTGCGGTGCCGGCCGGTCGGCCAGAGAGCCGAGGGTAAAGGTGTAGCCGGCTTCTTCCAGCAGCTTGCGCATGCGCAGCTCTGCGCGCTTGGGATACGCCAGCGACAGCGGCGCATGCAACGCATAGGACGTGGATTTACCCGGCATCGTGTCGCGGGTGACAGACGACTGATTCGTTTCGCAGGCATTGGACCACAGGTCCGACAGAACCTTCGGCCCGATGGATTGATTGTTGCCTAGGCGAAGCGTCAGCCAACGCATGTGTTCCATAGCAGATCCAAGCAGCCCTTTCGATCGAGTATGCACCAATTCCCCCTGCCCCGTACGTGTGCGTGCGGTCGCCCGGACGCAGACAGCCCCGGACGTGCCGGGGCTGTCTGCGCGGTCCGCGCGTTCATCTGGAACGGATCATGCCGAGGCGATCCGTTGCCATCGCAGGGCAGTCGATCAGTGCTTCATCGCATGCTTGCGGTCACGCATGACCGCATGGCATTCCTGCACCTGCGGCAGCAGGCGCTGCACTTCCTGGCGCGCGGCCGGCGGGGTGTCGGCGTCGGTAAGGGTGTCCTTGAACGCCTTCAGCAAGCGGTCCTCGGATTCTTCCAGCTCGGCCACGTAGCCGTACTGGGTGTCACCAAGCGTGGCGCGCACCTTGCCGTAGAACTGCTGCATCGAGCCGACCACGGTGCCGTGCTCGGCCGGCTTGCCACCCGCGGCCAGAACGGTGGCGCTGAGCGAACGCACGATCTCGTCCTTGACCCCGGCGATGCGGGTGAACAGCGACGACAGCTCGGTGTCTTCCACCTTGCCGGCCGCTTCGGTGTAGAACTCCTTACCGTCGCGGGCAATCTCGATCAGGTCGTTCAAGGTATGGGTGGTCTTGGTTTCGGTAGTCACTGATGTTGCTCCTGTAGAGGACGGGATGCCCGTTTGGGTGAGTCCACTTTTAGCGATCGGGAATGAAGTCGGCGTGACATCCAAAACGCGCGGTTCAGCGACGTATGCGCGATGAAATGCAGGTGTTGTGCGCGCGTGTTCACCACGCGATTGCGTCGTCACGAAGACGCGCGACGGCGCTTGATCCAGGACAGGCATTGGCCTGCGATCGCGGTCGCGAGCACCAGGCTGTTGGTGACCACGAATACCCAGGAATGCAGCGCGATGCTGTAAAGAATGAAAAGCACCGAGGCGGTGATCTGCCCCACGAACAACCACGTCGAAACCGCCTGCGCATCCTCGGCGCGCCATTGCTTCCAGATCTGCCGCCAGAGCGTGGCGACCAGGACGAGGGTGGCCGCCCATCCGAGCAGATCAACCGCCGCCATCAGCACGCGCCTGCCGATTTTCGCCCGATGTTGGGCAACGCCAGCCCCGGAACGCCGCCGTCATGGCCCACCTGCTGCTCCAGGCGCTTGAGGAAGTCGCTGAAGCCCCGCGTCGCGCGGGCATGACGGCGTGCACTGGTCACGACCTGGGGTGCGGCCAGCCGGGCGACACGTGCACCACTGTTCTGGATCGCCTCGATCAAGGCCACATCCTCCCCGGACACCAGCGGCAGGAATCCGCCGCTGTCGCGGTAGGCAGCCGCACTGAAACCCATGTTGGCGCCGTGCACGTGTGCATGCCCATCATGCAGGTGCTCGCTGGCCAGAAAGCGCTCCTGCACCGTGGGCGCGTAATCGAGCCAATCCTCCACCGTCACCACCCCGCAGAACGCGCCGGCACCGCAGTGCAACTGTTTGACCAGCCAGTCCCCGGGCACGCGGCTGTCGGCGTCAGTGCACCCGATCCAGCGCGCACCCAGCGCCAGCGCAACTTCGCTGGCCGCCGCACGGGCGACGCCAACGCAGCCGGCTTCCACGCACACGGTGTGCACGCCCAATCGCCTGCATATCTCCGCAGTCGCGTCGCTGCAGCGGTCCAGCGCCACCACGATGGCGACCGCCTCGCCGTCCAGCGCGCGATGCGCAGCCGCTACCTGCAGCGCCTGCAGGCACGGGCCGATCATCTGTTCTTCGTTGTGGGCCGGCACGATCGCGGCAATCATCGCAGTCCCTCGTGTTGCGCCACCGAGCGCGTATCGCGCGACCACCCCTGCAGGACCATGTCAGCGTCGGACCAGGAAAAGACCCGGGGCAGCAGTGCATCCAGCTGCGCGTGCACGAAGTCCGTGCTGCAGCGCGCCTGCGCGAATGGCGGCCGCCAATGGCAGGCGATCAGCACGCCCTGCGGACCCAGTGATGCGACCAGGCGCGCCGCCATTGCCTGCATGTCCGCCTCCTCCAGGTAGTAGCCCAGTTCGCTGAACACGATCAGGTCGAACGGGTCCTCCGGCCAGTCCTGCGGGTGCTGCGCGCGCTCCACCGTCACCTGCGGCTGCCCGGCCACGGTCCGGCGCGCCGCGGCCACGGCCTCTTCACTGATGTCGGTGGCCAGCAACTGCGCGCAGCGCGGTGCCAGCGCGGCGGTCAGCACGCCGTTGGAACAGCCCAGTTCCCAGGCGCGCAGGTAATGCGCCTGCGGCAGGCTCGCCAAGGTCAGCGCGCGTTTACGCGCTTCGTACCAGCGGGTGCGGTACTCGAACGGGTCCTCGTTCTGGTAGATCGCATTGAAGTACGCGACATCGCTCATCCAAGCAGTACCTCGTAATCACGCTGGAAACGTTGCAGCACCGCATCGGGCAGGATCGGGGCGCAGTCCAGTCCCGGCGCGGTGCCGGTCTGGGTGCCGAACTGGCCGATGGCCACCCGCTTGCGCTGCTGCACCTGCGGGGACAGGCGGAAACGGAACGCCGGCGACCACGCGCGCGCGGCCTGCTGTGGGTCCAGCCAGTGCCAGCCCCACACGGGAAACTCCCGGCGCGCGCAGCCCCGGTGCGACGCGGCACGCGCGCAGGCACGCCCCACCGCTTCATGGTCGGGATGGCCGTCCAGCATCCACGGGGCCAGCACCAGATCGTCTTCGCGCAGCAAGGCCAACAGGCGCGCGGCAACCTCCGCCTCATGCTGGGTCACCGTACCGTCGCCGATGTGCCACGCATGCCGTTGTGCATGGGTCAGCCCAAGGCACGCCAGCGCGCGATCCAGTTCGCGCTGGCGTTCCTCGCGCAATCGCTGTGGCAGCCAGAGGGAATGGTCGGGGTAGCACGCCTCGCCGTCGGTCACCGACACCACCAGCACCGGCAGCCCAGCGCTGTGCGCGCAGGCCATCACTCCGCCGCAGGCAAGCACTTCATCGTCCGGATGGGGCGACACCACCACCACGCGGGCAATGCCGGCGAACAGCGTCTGCGGCGTCTGTTCCGGCAGCGATTGCAGCCATGCGCAGGACTGCCACTGCGCCTCGCTGATGCCGTTGCCATCGAWCTGGCGGTCTACAAGCTCCATGGCCGCCCCGCGCGATGACAGTCCATGCCCAACTGCTGCCAGTCGCGGTCGGCGTGGCTCTGACGGATGAACACGGTCAGATCGCTCCAACGCCGCGCATGGTCCTGGTCCAGGCACATGGGGCCCGGGCCCAGCCCGCGCGCGACCAGATCCAAGGTGCGCACGCAGGCCCGCTCGACCACGCTGCGCGCACGCAGCACCTCGGTCATGTGCGGGTGCTCGGGCTGCGCGTCCAGCAGTGCCGCCAATTCGCGCAGCAGCGACGCGCACGGGGAAAGCGCCATATCCACTTCGCCCAGCAGCACCGCAGCGGTGCCGGCCTCAGCGGTCTTTGGCGAGCGGCGGAGCGGTTCGGCCAGTGCCGCCGCCGCGCCGAACCAGCATGCGGCTATACCCGCACCGCCGTGCCAGAAACCGGGACGCTCCAGATACGCATTGGCCTGCCCGACCTCCACCGCCGGTACCTGCCGGAAGTGCGCGGTACTGCTGGGCACGCGCCCCATGCCGGTGGCCTGCCAGTCCTGTGCCTGGCAGCCGAGGCGGGCATTGCGCAGATCAGCGCGGAACAACCGCGATTGCGTGCCGTCACGCACCGTCACCAGAGCGAAGTCGACCCACTCCGCACCTGAGCACCACGGCTTGTCGCCGCTCAACGTGCCCTGCTGCGCATCGAACGCCAGCGTCGCGGCCGGCCCTTCGGCGGCCCATACCGCACCGAGTTGTCCGCGCTCGGGCGGACCTGCGCCCAGTTCCTGCAGGATCGCCTGCGCGTCGTAGTGCGCCTCCAATACCTTGGCAAGGCACAGATCCTGCGCGGCGATCTGTGCCAGCGACTGCCAGCGCAGCAGCGTATCGCCACCGCCCGGGGGTGGGAGTGCCGGTTGCCGGGCCAGCCAGTCACGCGCCTGGCGCACCAGCAACGGCGTTGCGACGCGGGAGGCGGCGATGTCCACGACGGTGGCCATGTCAGGGCGTCAGGATCACCTTGCGGCAATCCTCCTGCTTGCGGTCGAAGATCTCATACCCCTTGGCCGCATCTTCCAGCGCCATGCGATGGGTGACGATCACGCCCGGATCGAGGTTGCCCTCGGCGATATGGTCGAGCAGCTCCGGCATCAGCCGCTGCACGTGGGTCTGGCCCATCTTGAAGGTGAGCCCTTTGTCGAACGCGTCGCCGAGCAGGAAACCATGCACGAAACCAGCGTATACGCCGGGAATGCTGACCGTGCCGCCACGGCGCGTGGCGGCGATGCACTGCCGGATCGCCACGCCGCTGCTGCCCTCCACCTTGAGCGTGGTCAAGGCCGACTCCAGCGCACTGCCTTCGGCTTCAAAGCCCACGGCCTCGATGGTGGCATCCACGCCACGACCGTTGGTCTGGGTCACGATGTACTCGGCCGGATCCCCTACCTGGGTGAAGTCGATCGGCGTAACGCCGTAGGTCTGCTGGGCGAAGGCCAGCCGGTAGGGCAGATGATCGACCATGAAGATCGTCTCCGCGCCCAGCAGGCGGCAGCACGCCGCGCTCATCAGACCGACCGGACCCGCGCCGAAGATCGCCACGGTGGAGCCTGGCTTGACCCCGGCATTGAGCGCGGCCTGGTAGCCGGTCGGCAGGATATCGGACAGGAACAGCACCTGTTCGTCGGACAGGCCGTCGGGGATGCGCAGCGGTCCGACGTTGGCCTTGGGCACACGCACGAATTCGGCCTGCCCTCCGGATACACCGCCGTACAGATGGCTGTAGCCGAACAGCGCCGCCGGTGGGCGGATGCCTTTCTGATTGACCGCCGCGCCCTTGCCGCTGTTGGTGGTCTCGCATGCTGCGAATTCGGTAAGCCGGCAGTGGAAGCACTCGCCGCAGGCGATCACGAAGGGAATCACCACCCGGTCGCCCGGGCGCAGGTCGCTCACCCCTGCCCCGACTTCTTCGACGATGCCCATGAACTCATGGCCCAGCACATCGCCGGTGTGCAGGTCGGGAATCTTGCCGCGATACAGATGCAGGTCCGAGCCGCAGATGGCGGTGGCGGTCACGCGCAGGATCAGGTCGTCCGGCGCGGCCAGCACCGGATCGGGGACGGTGTCGACCCGAACGTCTTTGCTGCCGTGGTAGGTCAAGGCGCGCATGCAGTGCTCCAGCAGATAGGTACCGCCTTGTTAACGCGTGCGGCGTACCGGGGCCGTGACTTCGACGTGTGGGGCGTGTCCATGCGTGGCGACAGAACGTTCACCCGTACAGGCGGAGCGTCTGCCCACACCACCTGTTGGAGCGCACCGATGAACACCGACCAGCCGGTATCCGGCAATCCTGAAGATGATCAGCAGAAGGCGTTTACCCCGGACAAGACGCGCAACGATTCAGCGCGCTGGAAGGACAAGGACATGCCCGACCAGGGCAGCGGCAAAGGCGAAGTGAGTCCGGACGACTACGAAAAGCCACCCACACCGCGCTGAAGCATTCAGCCGCCGGGCTGAGGCGCGTGGCCCGGTGCCGGCGGATCTTCCACCGGCGCGTCGGCTGGCGGCGGGTCGCGCTCGGGCGGTACTTCACGGGGTGGATCCTGCGCCGGCGGGTCCGGGGTCACCGGTGCTTCCACCGGCGTGGGCGCCGGAAGTGGCTCCTGCGGCGCCCCGGGCACGGTTTGACCAGTGGGCTCAGTGGGCAGTTCGAGGGCGTTGCTGTGCATGGGTGGATCTCCTTGGGCAGGCACCCAGCATCGCCGCACCGATGTAAACGCGTGGCGAGAGTTGCGCGGCACGTGCTGACACGCAATTGACGCGCATCGGCACACCTCCCGGCTCAGCCCTCGTCAGACCAGAACTGCATCAGCAGCGCCAGACCGTCGTTATCGCTACGGTCGGTTGATATCTGCGGCAGCATCCTCGACTCCCAGCGGCTGCGCTCGATGCGCTGCAGGATCGAGGCCTCAGTATGGCGGCAGGCCATCGACCACTTCGAAAAATACCGTTGTGCCACCTCGCCGCGCATCAACACGCGGATACCCGAATGCCGACGTGAGCGCTGCACGCGGAGAAAAGCCGCCGACACCGCCGCCTCGCTGCCTTCCATGTACTGCAGAAAGCGCTCGCCATCGAAAAGCAGCACGCCGGTAACCTTGGCGACCTGGTTGAGGGCCATGGCGTCGACCATGATGCTGTCGAGGTAGCCGTTGTCGAGCTTACCGGCAGCATGGCTGACGTACACGAGGGCATGGAGGGGTGGGCTGCTCATAGGCCGCATTCTAGGCGGGCCCGAATCAAGGGCGCGAGAATGGCGCGACGGCGCGCCGTACCCGACGGTATGCTGTGCGCCTCTCGACGACAAGGACGGTTTGATGCGCACGTGGATCAGGAAGTCATGCCTTGGGTTGGCCGTTGCCATCGGCCTGGCAATGAGCATGCCCGCAGCGGCGGTGGACCGCGCGGTGGATGAAGGCGTACGCCAGGTTCCCAGCTTTGCCCTGCCCCTTTCTCCTTATCTCAGCCCGGAGGCGCGGACCAGCGTGCGCAGCGCCGTCATCCATGGCGACCCCACCGCAAAACTGGACAACGCGGCCGTACTCGCGCAGCTCGACCACATCCGCAAGGGCGCCGATCAGTGGGCGTACGGCGAGATCGCCGCGCTGCGCAAGCGCTACCCGGTGGAGCTGCACAACGAAACCTGGAACGGCGTCCCGGTGGTTCGCGTGCAGCCCCGCAGTGCGCCAACCGATCCGGCCGCGCAACGCCTGCTGATCGAACTGCACGGCGGTGCGTTTGTGTTCGGGCGCGCCGACAGTCTTGGCCTGCTCGAAGCGATCCCGGTGGCCGCGATGACGGGCGCGACGGTCATCGCGGTGGAGTATCGACAAGGTCCGGAGCATAAATTCCCTGCGGCCAGCGAAGATGTCGCCGCTGTCTACCGCGCCGCACTCGAGCGCATGCCGGCCAACCACATAGGCATTTTCGGCTGCTCCGCCGGCGGCGTCCTCACCGGCGAATCGCTGGCGTGGTTCGACAAGGAGAAGCTCCCGATGCCGGGCGCGGCCGGCCTGTTCTGCGCTGGCGGCGATGCACGCTATGGCGGTGATTCCCGCTATGTGATGGCCGCGATCAACGATGCGTTGCTACCGCATTCCGATGGGTCGCTGCCGATCATGGAAGACCTGTACTACGGCGATGTGGATTTCCGCGATCCACTGGTGTCGCCGGTGTTCTCGGAGGAACTGTTGGCCCGGTTCCCACCTACGCTGTTCATCACCGCCACCCGCGCCGCCGAACTGAGCAACGTCTCCTACATGCACGGACGGTTGGTCGACCTGGGGCGCGAATCCGATCTGCACGTGTGGGACGGGCTGGGGCATGCCTTCCACCTGGATGCCAAACTCCCGGAAAGCCAGCAGGCCTATCGAGTGATGGCCCGGTTTTTCACCCGGCACCTGGACGCGTCGCTGCCGGTTCCGTGACAGGGCGCATGCCGATACCGCCGACGGCAGGGGCCGACCCAGCCATTACGGCGCGTATCGCGCGCCTGCACGCGGCTGGAGCCGGGGATGGCCCACAACCCGGCGGCGTTGCGATCGACATTCCAATCCGCCCCTTCCAGGGTGGCGGCTACGGCGTGCGGCCGACGCGACGCGCGATGGATGGCGTCAGCGACCGCCTCCATCTCGCCATGGAACCAACGGTAGCCGTTGACACAGATTTCCCGTGGCTGGTCACCCGGGGCGGGAAACCCGGGAAGAAGCTCGCGCAACGCCGCACTTGCATCGTCCAGCGTCTGGGTGCGAAAACCGGGTTCCTCGGCCCAACGCTCTATTCGGGACAGCCATGACGTCTGCATACGAGTACTCCTGGTGAAAACCAACCATGGCCCTACGCAGGTTACCGGGACGAGAATTCGCACGACGTCAGATGAACGGTTGTGTCTTTGCACATGGACCTCACCGTACGTGCACGCACATACCTTCCGGATACGTAAGGCGCRGCGGGCGACGGTAAACAGCGGCAACCCGATGCCCTGCGGGTGTGACCACAGCGACGGATGTCCAGAGCGGCCTCACACGAACCCGCGCTCAAGTAACGAACGCGGGCCTAGGGTGGTGCATCCATCCAGACGAGGCACGCCCCATGGTATTCCACGCCGCTGCAGCGCCGCCGGCCCGCATCCCTGTCCGCCTCAGGTTCCTGCCGCGTCGGCCGCTACTTACTGGTGCCACCGGCACCCACGGATCTCGCGCCCCATGACATGCACCGGCATCTTCGAGCTGATTGAAGTCCACGGGCCAGGAATGGCACCTGGCGCTGGCGGAGCGGCCATTACCGCCTTGGCCGCCGCCTGTGTTGCATGTAAACGTCACTTCACCGCCATCGCCCGGCAAGGCCTGCAGATCATCCCGGGGGGCGTCGCCATTACCTGCCCCGGCTGCAAAGCACGCCAGGCGATCAGCAACGCACGCTTCGACGGACTTCTGCTTCCCATGGCCTAGGGAGCGCCTGCTGCGCCTCACATGCAGTGTGCTAACAAGCACAGGTCTAGGATCCAACGCACGTGGAAAGACCTTTCGTGTGCGCTGCCGCCCGGCGCGTTTTCGGTCGCGGCAAGGCATGACTTCCGCGCCATTTCGTTGGGGGGAAGGATCGTGCCGGATACAGGTCTGTTCTACCTGCTGGCTGTCGTCGGCGTGCCGGCCGGCTCCACGCAGACAACGGTCAACGCCATCCTCAGCGTGCGTGCGGAGTGCCTGACCTGTCATCACACGATGGAGGTAACCGCGCCCTGGCTGGTGAACATCCCCGGCGGCGGCGCCGTGCTGGACTGCCCGGCGTGTCGCACCCGGCAGGCGATATCAGGCGCGCGCTTTACCGCATTCATCGAGCGGTTTCCCGGCGGCGTGATGTCACCGCGTATCCACCCACCCGACCACGCGCCTCAAGCGCGCTGACCCGCACGCGCCAGCCGGCACGCCCGAAGCCGCTGCAGACAGTCCCCGTTCAGCGCCACTTCCTTTAACATACCGCCCGGTCGGTATCTTGAAGGTTGTTTGGAATGACCCCTCTCATCACGGCATATCTGTTCCTGACCGGCGCCATCGTCTCCGAGGTCACCGGCACCCTGCTGCTGCAGAAGACAGCGCAGTTCACCCGGCTGGCCCCTACGGTTGCGATGGCGCTCTGTTACGGGCTGTCGTTCTACCTGCTGAGCCATGCGCTGAAGACCTTGCCGCTCGGCATCGCCTACGCCATCTGGGGCGGGCTTGGCATCGTCCTCACCCTGATCATCAGCGTCACGGTGTTCAAGCAGACCCTGGACTGGCAAGCGATCGTGGGCGTGGCGATGATCGTGGGCGGGGTGGTCGTGATCAACGCGTTCTCCAAAGCGGCGGCGCACTGATGGACGCACTCAAACGGCGCAAGCAGCCCGCGCGGGTTCGCGCGGCCCTGCTCGACGCGGTGGCGCAGGAAGCGGCGCAGCGTGGCCTGGGCGGGGTGACCGTGGTCGGTGTGGCCGAGCGTGCCGGGGTCAGCAAAGGCGCCCTCTTCCATCACTTCGCCAATCGCCAGCAGCTGCTGGAAGCGGCTTACGCCGACGGTCTCCTGCGCTTCGGCGACGAACTCGATGCGATCCTCGCGCGCGACACGCTGGCCCATGGCAGGTTCACACGCGCCTACGTCACCGCAACGTTCGATGCGATGCAGACGGAAGATCGCATTTGGGTGAAGTTCTCGCTCACCGCGCTGGTGGAACCGGCGTTCGCCGACCTCTGGCGAAACTGGCTTGCGGCGCGCCTGGAGGCATTTCCCGCCGAACGCGCCGATCCCCACCTCCGCGCCGCGCGCCTGGCGGCGGACGGGTTCTGGCTGCAGATGCTGGGCTGTTGGCAGGAGGACAGCGACGCGGGAAAACGACAGGTCCTGCTGCAGTGCATCCTGGGTATGACGAAAGGCGAAAGCCCGATGCGGTGATGCTGGTGACCCCGGCCCGATGCTGTTTCATACAATCGGCATTCCCGAAGAAAGGAGACGACGATGCCGGGAAGTACCACTGTTGCCACTGCAGCGCTCATTGATCAGGCGGAGCGAGAGCTGGGCGTTGTGTTTCCAGTTGAACTCAGGGCCGTCTGGCTCACGCACAACTGCACCGAGCTACCGGGTGGGTGGCGATTTTTCCCGGTCTTTGATCCCGGCAACCCGCGGAAGACGGCTGGATCGGTCACGCATGAGAACCTGCGCGGTGCGTGGGGAATCCACCTTCGATCACTTGATCTTGTGGCGCTCGCGTCGAATGGAACCGGCAACCATCTGGTAATGCGGGTTGTGGATGGCGTCGCGATACGAGACATCCTCCATTGGAACCACGAAACCGAAAAGCTGACGCGTTGGAGGCCTGGCACCGATGCCGTGATGCGCGCTGCCCGAACGTCGGCGGAAAGGCTCGCCGCCATTCGCGCCAATCTCATGAAGGACACCCCGCGCACCCGGCTTCCTGCCAGCTAGATTCGCAGAAGCAGACCGGGTATGGACGGGAGTCTTCACCGCCTTCGTCATACGTTCTGCGCGAACGTGTTGATGCCCTGGCTCCCATTGCGCCGGGCCCAGATCCTGGCCGGGCACCTGCTCGCGCCGGTTTCCGAAACCGCCGTCCTCGCGCGCGGTCTGCGCGCTGTGGCTCATATGGTGATGGGCGGCGTGCCACTTCGCCGAGAGCAAATTCTTGCAGGGCAAGCGGACTACGCTACGACGTAAAAATACTACGCACACCTTACGCCCGATGGGGACGATGGTGCGGTCGCCAAACTGCGGTTCTAGACCTTTGGTCAGCTGTGACGAGCTGCGAACTTGTCAACAACTTCGGCCACGAGATTGGCTAGCCGACGTAGAACGGCAGTAACCTCTTCTCCTGGAAATGCGCTGTCGTCCTGGAAGACGAAGGCCGCAGTCGGAGTACTCGTCGGGTCCAGCTCAAACTCCAGCTTTCCCTCATCGAATCCAACTGGCTTACCGTTCTCGTCCTGCCTTACTCGAACCCCTCCCGAAGCGAGAAATGCGCCGTTGGGAATAAGTGAAAGGTGCTTGTCTTGGATGTCCAGATCATGAAGTGCTCTCAGCAGTTGGTTGCCGCCCGTGTAAGGACGCAGCGCCCTGACAATTTCCACGTCCTCCGGAGCCGCACGATCCCATTTGCGGCCCTTAATCGTCGCCTCTAGGTTCTCTGCTGCGTCAGCGAAGGGGAAGTAGACACCCTTTGAACTCCCCCCATTTAGCTTCACGACTTCCACCGCGAGTAGATCAAGACATGCGCGGAGGTTGTGAATTGCGTCGCCTAACGCTACGTTTAGCCCAGCCGGTTCTCCACGCATGACCACGGATAAGTTGTACTTTCCGTCCGCATCGCAGGTTAGATCGCGAGAACACCAATCAGTAGCGAAGTACGCGGCTATTGCGCGCTCCACTTCTAGGATATGTGCTCCTGCTCGCTGCAGCTTTTGCCGCGGCTGCTCAAACAGCTTGCTCGACCCCATGCGGCCCCCAGCATCTTCACTGTGCCAACTGTGCCAGAACGCGGATGAAAGGAAGCGGTTTGCGGCGGAAAGTTCGACCAGCCATGGTTGTAAGCCATTGTTTTTGGTGACCCCGGCCCGATTCGAACGGGCGACCTTCCCCTTAGGAGGGGGACGCTCTATCCAGCTGAGCTACGGGGCCAAATGCCGCACCCGCGACGCAGGTGCAGCCGTGAAGGATACCCACATTCAGCGACGGGACCAAGGCCGCCGCCGCATCGCGTGGGTGGGCCGGATCAGCGGATATCCAGTTCCGGGAAGCCCTTGACCAGTTCGTCCAGCGCCTTCATCTGCACCAGGAACGGTTCCAGTGCGGCCAGCGGCAGTGCGCTGGGGCCGTCGCAGCGGGCGTGGTCCGGGTCGCGGTGGGCTTCCAGGAACAGGCCGGCCAGGCCGAGCGCCATGCCCGAGCGCGCCAATTCGGCCACCTGGCGACGGCGGCCACCGGAGGCGTCGCTGCCGGCGTCACGACGCTGCAGGCTGTGGGTGACATCGAAGATCACCGGCAGACCGCCGGTGGATTCGGTCATCTCGCGGAAGCCCAGCATGTCCACGACCAGGTTGTCGTAACCGAACTGCGCACCGCGCTCGCACAGGATGATGTTCTCGTTGCCCGCTTCGCGGATCTTGGCCGCGATGTGCTTCATCTGCGTGGGGCTGAGGAACTGCGGCTTCTTGACGTTGACCGTGCGGCCGGTGCGCGCGATCGCCTCGACCAGGTCGGTCTGGCGGGCCAGGAACGCCGGAAGCTGCAGCACGTCGACCACCTCGGCCACCGGGGCGGCCTGCGCCACTTCGTGCACGTCGGTGATCACCGGCACGCCGAAACGACGCTTCACCTCTTCGAAGATGCGCAGCCCTTCGTCCAGGCCGACGCCACGATAGGAGGCGATCGAGGAACGGTTGGCCTTGTCGAACGAGGCCTTGAACACATACGGGATGCCGAGCTTGGCGGTCACCGTGCTGAAGTGTTCGGCCGCGTGCAGGGTCGAATCGAGGTCTTCGAGCACGTTGAGGCCGCCAAACAGCACGAATGGCAGACGATTGCCGACAACCACACCTTCCGCAACGGTAACGTTCATTCAGATTCCTGGGGGCGAACAATGGGCGACATTCTATCCGGTTGCAGGGGAAGAGCAGCCGGGCATGGCCCGGCTCTACCTGTTTAGGGCTACCGCGTACGCGCCGGGTGCAGCCGGGCATCGCCTGCGGCGACCGGGTAGAATCGGCGTTCTGCATGCCGCCCCCCACCCTGCCAGCGGCTGCGCCCTTTTTTGATACGCAACAGGAGTTTGCATGTCCTCTGAGCTGCTCAAGGCCCTTGGCCTGGACGCGACCAACGCTGGCACCTATCTGGGCAACGGCGAGTGGTCCACCGCCACCAGTGCCGGTGTGATCACCCCGATCAACCCGACCACCGGTGAAGCGATCGCCACCGTGCACGCCACCACCGACGCCGATTACGAAACCATCATCGCGCGCGCGCAGGAAGCCTTCAAAGTGTGGCGCACCACCCCGGCCCCGCGCCGTGGCGAAGCCGTGCGCCTGTGCGGCGAAGCGCTGCGCGCCAATAAGGATGCGCTGGGTTCGCTGGTCGCCCTGGAAATGGGCAAGAGCAAGCCCGAGGGTGACGGCGAAGTGCAGGAGATGATCGACATCGCCGACTTCGCCGTGGGCCAGAGCCGCATGCTGTATGGCTACACCATGCATTCGGAGCGGCCGGGCCACCGCATGTACGAGCAGTACCAGCCGCTGGGCCTGGTCGGCATCATCAGTGCGTTCAACTTCCCGGTCGCGGTGTGGGCATGGAATTCGTTCCTGGCCACGATCTGCGGCGACATCTGCCTGTGGAAGCCGTCCAACAAGACCCCGCTGACCGCCATCGCCTCGATGCGCATCTGCAATGAAGCGCTGCGCGACGGCGGCTTCCCGGACCTGTTCTTCCTCATCAACGATGCCGGCACCGAGCTGTCGCAGAAGATGGTGGCCGACAAGCGCGTGCCGCTGATCAGTTTCACCGGGTCGACCCAGGTGGGCCGCCAGGTCGCCGAGAAGGTCGCCCATCGCCTGGGTCGTTGCCTGCTGGAACTGGGCGGCAACAACGCCATCATCCTGGACGAAACCGCCGACCTGAAGCTGGCCATCCCGGGCATCGTGTTCGGTGCGGTCGGCACCGCCGGCCAGCGCTGCACCACCACGCGCCGGTTGATCGTGCACGAATCCATCCATGACGACGTGCTGGCCACGCTGATCAAGGCGTACAAGCAGGTGGAAGGCAAGATCGGCGATCCGACCGACCCGGCCAACCTGATGGGCCCGCTCAACAGCGACGGCGCCGTGCAGCAGTTCCTGGCCTCGATCGAGAAGGCCAAGGCCAGCGGCGGCACCGTGGAAACCGGCGGCACCCGCATCGACCGCGCCGGCAACTTCGTGCTGCCGGCCATCGTCACCGGGCTGAAGAACAGCGACGAAGTGGTGCAGCACGAAACCTTCGCGCCGATCCTGTACGTGATGAAGTACAGCACGCTGGATGAAGCCATCGACATGCAGAACGGCGTGCCGCAGGGCCTGTCCTCGTCGATCTTCACCACCAACCTGAAGACCGCAGAGCGCTTCCTGTCGGCGGCCGGCTCGGACTGCGGTATCGCCAACGTCAACATCGGTACGTCCGGTGCGGAAATCGGCGGCGCGTTCGGTGGCGAGAAGGATACCGGCGGTGGCCGCGAGTCCGGTTCGGATGCGTGGAAGGTGTACATGCGCCGCCAGACCAACACCATCAACTACTCCGACTCGCTGCCGCTGGCCCAGGGCATCAAGTTCGACCTGTGATGGCGGGCGCGTCCGAGACCGCTGCCGGCCCGCGCCTGGATTTTTCCGGGCGCCGGGTACTGATTGCCGGTGGCAGCAAGGGCATCGGGCGCGCGATGGCGCTGGCGTTCGCTGCGGCGGGCGCCCGCGTTTCGGTATGCGCACGCGGTGAGCAGGGGCTTGCCGCGCTGCGCGATGACGCCCAGGCGCTTGGCCTGGACGTGCATACCGCGGCTGCGGATCTGGCGGTACTGGACGACATCGGCCGCTGGCTGGCCGATGCGGCCGCTGCCCTGGGCGGCATCGATATTCTGGTCAACAACGCCACCGGCTATGGCATGGCCGACGACGAGGCCGGCTGGGAAGCCAGCCTCAGCGTCGACCTGATGTCGGCGGTGCGCGCCTCGCGACTGGCCCTGCCCTGGCTGCAGCAGTCCAGCGACGCGTGCATTCTCAATCTGGCCTCGATCGCGGCCCAGCAGCCGCGTCCGGGTGCCGCGCCGTATGCCGCGGCCAAGGCGGCGCTGATGCACTACACCACCTCGCAGGCGCTGGCACTGGCGCCGCAGCGGATCCGCGTCAATGCCATTGCACCGGGCTCGATCGAGTTCGAGGATGGGCTGTGGGCGCGCCGCCGTGAGCAGGATCCCACGCTGTACCACGGCACCCTGGCGAAGATTCCGTTCGGCCGCTTCGGGCAGCCGCAGGAGATCGCCAACGCCGCGCTGTTCCTGTGTTCGCCGCTGGCGGGCTGGATCACCGGCCACACCTTGAACGTGGATGGCGGCCAGGTCCTGATGGGCTGAACCCCCGCTTCGCCACGCATGTCATCGCCATCACGGAGGATGCCGGTGGGTGAGCGGGGTGCGCTGGACGCCGCGCGCCTTCGCTCGCACCGACCCGCGCAGGCGGTGCCGGCACCCTGCGGTCGATGGGATAAACCGGCCACAGGCACTATCATGGGCGCATTGCCTTGGAGGAACCGGATGAACCAGCCACTTCGACAAACCAGCGCGTTGGCGGTCGTCAGCCTGGTCATGGGCATCGTCGGCTGGACGCTATTGCCGTTCATCGGCAGCCTCGTTGCGATCATCACCGGGCACATGGCGCGCGCGGACATCCGCCGTCAGCCACAGGCGCTGGAAGGCGACGGGCTGGCGCTTACCGGCCTGATCCTGGGCTGGGTGGCGGTGATCGGCAGCCTGCTGGTGGTGGCTGGGTTCCTGTTGTTCTTCGGTGGACTGGCCCTGTTTGCCGCATCCCAATCGTGAGGTCTTCATGAGCGCATCGGACTCGACCGAACGCTTCAGCAGCCGGGTCGCCGACTACGTCCGCTACCGTCCCGATTACCCGCCGGCCCTGCTGGACTGGCTGCATCACGACATCGGCGTGGCCACCGAAACCCTGGTCGCCGACATCGGCGCCGGCACCGGCATCTCCACCCGCCTGTTCCTGGCCAGCGGCCACCCGGTGATCGCGGTGGAACCCAACGCGGCCATGCGCGCGGCCGCCGAGCAGTGGCTGGCCCCCGATTACCTGCGCCTCAAACTGGTCGACGGCACCGCCGAAGCGACCACGCTGGCCGATGACAGCGTCGGCCTGGTGGCGGCCGCGCAGGCCTTCCACTGGTTCGACACCGACGCGGTGCGCGCCGAATGGGCGCGCATCCTGCACCCGGGCGGGATGGCGCTGGTGTTCTGGAATTCGCGCCTGCTCGATGCCTCGCCGTTCCTGATCGGCTACGAGCAGCTGCTGCTGGAGTTCGGCACCGATTACACCCAGGTCGCCGAGCGCTACCAGGACGACGACGCGATGCGCGCCTGGTTCGGCCCCGGCCTGCGCGGCATGGCCAGCTTCCCCAATGTGCAGCGCATGGATCTCGATGGCCTGCGTGGACGGCTGCTGTCCTCTTCCTACGCCCCGCAGGCCGGGCATCCGCGCCATGCGCCAATGCTGGAGGCCCTGCAGCAACTGTTCGACGCGCATGCCGTGGACGGCCAGGTCGCTTTTGAATACCACACCCGCGCCTTCGTCGGCACGCTGGACTGATAGAACGCCATGTACTCGCTTGCCCGTCCCTTTCTCTTCACCTTCGACGCCGAGCGCGCCCACGGCCTGGGCCTGAGCGCCCTGGAGCTGGCCTACCGCACCGGCACCACGCCGCTGCTGGCCGGCCGCATCGCGCCGTTGCCGACCCAGGCCTTCGGCCTGACGTTTCCCAACCCGGTTGGGCTGGCGGCCGGGCTGGACAAGAACGGTGAGCACATCGACGCGCTGCTGGCACTGGGCTTCGGCTTTGTCGAGATCGGCACGATCACCCCGCGCCCGCAGGCCGGCAATCCCAAGCCGCGGCTGTTCCGGCTGCCGGCGCACCAGGCCATCATCAACCGCATGGGGTTCAACAACCTCGGCGTGGATGCACTGGTGCGCAACGTCGAGCGCGCCAAGCGCCGCAGCGGCCTGCTCGGGATCAACATCGGCAAGAACAAGGACACCCCCAACGAGCAGGCGTTCGACGACTACCAGCACTGCCTGCAGAAGGTGTATCCGCTGGCCGACTACATTACCGTCAACATCTCCTCGCCCAACACCGCCGGCCTGCGTGAGCTGCAGGAAGAGAACGCGCTGCGCCAGCTGGTGTCGCAGCTGCGCGAGAGCCAGGAATCCCTGGCCGCCCAACATGGCAAACGCGTGCCGATGCTGGTCAAGGTGGCACCGGACCTGAGCGACCGCGACATCGATGCCGCCGCGCGCGTGCTCAGCGAGCTGCAGGTCGACGGGGTGATCGCCACCAACACCACCATCGACCGCAGTGCGGTTGCCGGCGACAGGCTGGCGCAGGAAGCTGGCGGCCTGTCCGGTGCGCCGCTGCTCGGCCAATCCACCCTGGTGCTGCGCCGCCTGCGCGCGCGCCTGCCCGAATCGATGCCGCTGATCGGCGTCGGCGGCATCCAGTCCGGCGCTGACGCGGTGGCCAAGATGTCCGCCGGTGCCGCGCTGGTGCAGTGCTACAGCGGCCTGATTTTCCGTGGCCCGGCCCTGGTACAGGACTGCGTGGAGGCCATCCGCCGCCGCCGCGAAGCCCCCAGCCGCGGTGCGGTCGCCCCCCTATGAGTAACGCAATGCCCGCCTGGATCCTCACCGAAAACGCCTCGCTGAAGGCGCTCAACACCTTCCACGTCGACGCCACTGCCGCGCAGCTGCTCGAGCTGCACGACGCGTCGCTGCTGCCGGAGGTGCTGGCGCTGCCGCAGGTCGCCGACGGCCCGCTGCTGGTGCTGGGCAGTGGCAGCAACGTGCTGCTGGCCGGCGATGTGGAGGGCACCGTGCTGGTGTTCGCCAACGCCGACATCCAGATCTTGGAGCACCGCGCCGACCATACCGTGGTGCGCGCCGGGGCCGGGGTGAACTGGCACGGGCTGGTGATGTGGTCGCTGCAGAACGGGCTTTCCGGGCTGGAGAACCTGGCGCTGATTCCCGGCACCGCCGGCGCATCGCCGATCCAGAACATCGGCGCCTACGGTGTGCAGGTGGAAGAATTCATCCAGACCGTGGAAGCCTGGGACCGCGAGGCCGGCGAATGGGTACGGCTGGATACCGAGGCCTGCCAGTTCGGCTACCGCGACAGCGTCTTCAAGCATGCCCCGGACCGCTACCTGATCAGCGCGATCGAACTGCGCCTGCCGCTGCTGCATGAGTTGCGCCTGGGCTACGCCGGGATCAGCGAAGAGATGCAGGCGATGGACGTGGAACTGCCGGCCGCCACCGATGTGGCCAATGCGGTGATCAACATCCGCCGGCGCAAGCTGCCCGATCCGGATGTGCTCGGCAATGCCGGCAGCTTCTTCAAGAACCCGGTGCTGCCGCTGGAACAGGTCGAGGTACTGCTGCAGCACTTCCCCGAGCTGCCGGTGTATCCGGCCGCCGAGGACAGCCGTCGCAAGCTGTCGGCGGCATGGATGATCGAGGCCTGCGGCTGGAAGGGCTACCGCGAGGGCGATGCCGGCGTGTCGCCGGACCATGCGCTGGTGCTGGTCAACCATGGCGCAGCCAGCGGTGAGGACCTGCTGGCCCTGGCGCGGCGGATCTCGGCCTCGGTGCTGGAGAAATTCGGCGTGCCCATTGAACCGGAGCCCCGCCTGATCGGCGCGCAGTGGTGACCCCACCGCTCGCCCTGCCCTCTGCCACTCCCTTGCGTGCGGCACTGTTGATGCTGGGCAGCACGCTGGCGTTTGGTTTGATGGCGGTGGCGATCCGCTACGCCACTGCCCACGTACCCACCCAGGAAGTGGCGTTCTTCCGCAACGCGTTCGGCCTGCTGGTGCTGCTGCCGCTGCTGCTGCGCCCGGGCCGCGGGTCGCTGCGAACCCAGCAGTTGCCGCGTTACCTGCTGCGCAGCGCGATCGGCCTGGCCTCGATGCTGTGCGCGTTCTGGGCGATCGGCCATCTGCCGATGTCGCAGGCGATCTCGCTGTCCTATTCCACCCCGCTGTTCGTCACCATCGCTGCGGTGCTGTGGCTGGGCGAGACCGTGCGCGCGCGCCGCTGGGCCGCGGTCATCATCGGCTTCATCGGCGTGCTGATCATCGTGCGGCCGGGCTCGACCAGCTTTACCCCGGGCACCCTGGTGGCGGTGCTGGCCGCCGTGCTCAGTTCGCTGGTGGCCATCCAGATCAAGCAGCTCACCCGCGTGGACAGCGCCGATGCGGTGGTGCTCTACACCTATCTGTTCTGGGTGCCGCTGTCGCTACTGCCGGCGGTGTTCGTGTGGGTGTGGCCGACCGGCATGGCGTGGCTGTGGCTGGCCGCCACCGGGCTGTTCGGCACCGTCGGCCAGCTGCTGTGGACCCGGGCGCTGCGACTGGGCGAGGTGTCGGCACTGACGCCGATCAGCTTCATGCAGTTGCCGCTGGTGGCCGTGCTGGGCTGGCTGCTGTTTGGCGAGACGCTGGACCGCTGGACCGTGATCGGCGCCGGCATCATCCTCGGCGCCAACGCCTACATCGCCCACCGCGAAGCGGTACTGTCGCGGCGCGCGGCCTCGCAGGCCGCCAGCGCCGGTGCCAAGCCCGGCCAGTAGGTCACGCGGCGGCCGCCGCCCAGCTACGCGCGGCACTGTCGACCACGTTGCCCGGGGCGAACTGCTCGTCCATGTAGCGCAGCGCCTGGCGACGCTGGGTGGGTGGGCGCGAGGCGGCACCCGGCTCCAACAGCAGGTCATGGAACTCCTGCACGTCCTGCAGGATCCGCCAGTGCCGGTAATAGGCGATGCGCGCCGCATCCACGGCCACTTCGCCGTAGCCCTCGCGGAAACACGGGGGATCCTCGCGCCCCCAGCGCCCGCCAACCGCAGCCCCGACCAGCATCAGGTCGCGCTCGCGCGGGGCCAGCATCATCTCGTCCCAATCGATCAGGCACAGGCCGCCATCGGTGCGCAGCAGCAGGTTGCCGGCGTGCAGGTCGCCGTGACACAGCACCCGTAGGATCGGATGCCGGACCAGCCGTTCGCGCAGTTCCACGCAGCGCTGCCAGACCTCGGCGATACGCGGCCGGTGCTGGCGCCACGCACGCAGGTACTGTGCAGACAGATCGTCAGCCAGCGGCCAGCGCGCATCACCACGGCGCAACCAGGCCCCCACGCGCTCCACGGCGGTGTCATCGTCGAAGCCCGGCTGCGCCAGTCCGGCGGCCAGGGTGTCCGGCAAACGCACCTCGTGCACCTGGCGCAGCACCTCGCCCAACCGCCGCCATTGCTGCTGCGACAGCGCTGCCTCGAATCCGGACTGGCCCTCGACATAGGCGAACAAGGTCCACTGCAGGCCTTCGGCGCGTATGGCCGGCGCACCGTCCAGCGTAGGTTGCGGTGCCGCCACCTCACTCAGGCCCAGCGACACGCGCAGATGCTGCAGCACCTGCCACACCGCTTCGTCCACCGCGTAGCGGCGGCACTTCAACCACCAGCGCGTGCCGTCATCGGCGCCAATCTGGTAAACCGTGGCCCCGGCATCGGCACCGGCCGGACGCTGCACCACCGACGTGGCGCGCACGCCCCACGCCTGCGCCAGCACGGCGCCGATCTGCGAAGAAGACAATTCCTGTGGATGCAGCATCAATCCGCCGTGATGCACGAACATGTGCCCACTATCGCAGAATCGAGGCGAACTGGCAGCGTATTGCGTCACGCTGCGACGCGATCTGCACGCTTCCAGACATGGATTCGGACGATTTCTATGTCAGCGCCGCCGTCATCGCCTGCAGCTCGCGCTGTTGCAGCGTGCACGCCTCTTCGCGTTGGAACTGGGTCGCGAACAATGGCACCGCGAACGCGTAACGCAGGCCGTCGTCTTCGCGGCGGATGACGTAGGCCAGCTGCAACCGTGCCAGCGCCCGCCGCAGCGACTCCGGATCAACGACCACCCCAGCCGCATCGAAGTCGGCCAGCAAAGCCTCCAGCGGTACGCCACGCCCGCCGCTGCCGTCCAGCTGCTCGGCCGCGAGCCGGTAGACCACGATGCGGTCAATTCGATTGGCCACCGGATCAGGAGTCAGGCGCGCCCATCCGGCCAACGCATCGAACACCGGCTCGGCCACCAGCGCCGCGTGCAGCTGCGCCGCATCGATCACCCGCTCGCCACGTCCCAGTTGCGCCAGCAACTGCTGGCACACGATCGCCACCAGGTTGGCGCGTCGACCACAGGCGGCCACCAGTCGTCGCGGCAGTTCCGGCGCGGCGTAGTGCACGCCCAGTCTGGCCATGGGTTCGGTCGCCAGCGCCTGGCAGGCCTCGTCTTCCAGGCCGCCAACGTGGATCACCTCGCCAAAGTTGCGCAGCGGCGAGGCAAAATCCAGCGTCACCGCTTCGTACAGATCCCAGAAACCGGCCAGCATGAAGTGGCAGCGCCCTTCCTCGCTGATGGCCCGCAGCGCGCCCAGCTGCGGATAGCCGGCGCCGGCCTCGGCGCGCAGGAACAGGTCGGTTTCATCGATCAGCAGCAACACCCGTCGGCCCTGCGCCTGCGCGGACAAGGCGGCCACCAGCGCATCGATGCCCGCGTCTTCAGGCAGGCCGAGCTCCACCGCCAGGCGTACGCTCAAGCGGTGATCGCGCAGCGACAGGTAACGGCAATGCACGCGCGGATGGCCGGCGAAGCGCCGCTCGATCGCCTTCATCAGGCTCGTCTTGCCCAACTGCCGCCCGCCGACCAACAGGTAGTTGCCCGGCTCGCGATTGAGCACCCGCGCCAGCAGCGCGGCGCGACCGAAGAACGCCGACGGACGGGTGATGCCGCCATGGGTCTGGTAAGGGGAGATCCGGGTGACCTTCAACTGGCGCGTCAGCAGCGCCAGCAGCAGCGCCAACGCGCCCGGCTGCAGCAGCCAGCGGGTCTGCGCGGCCAGATCCAGGCAGACGCACAGGTTGGCCGGGTCATCGGCATGGTCGATCAGCGCCGGCTCGGCCAGCAGCGAGGGGCTGACCACCATCACCACATCCTGGCCATTGGGCATGGCGCGCAATTGCTGCACGATCGCCAGACCGCTCATGCCGGGCTCGGGCAGATACACCCACAGCCGCTCCAGCGCCACCGGCATGGCGTCGGGCAAGGCCCATTCGCGCACGCAGCCGGGCAACGTCCATCCCTGCGCCGGCGTATCGGTGGCGCCGATCCGCGCGGCCAGCAACGCCGCCTGCGCCTCGGCCGATACCTGCGACTGGCGCAGTGCCTCGCGCCAGCGCACGCTGGCCACGCCGGCATCGGCCAGCACGCGCCCGCGCAGGCGCAGCCAGCCCAGTTGCCGATCCAGCGCAGGCAGTGCCGACAGCGGCTGGTCGAACAGACGCCGGGGGTCGCGCACGACATCGGCCACCGCYGGGCGCATGCGATACCAGACCAGGCCCAGCACGATCAACGCCAGCACGGCGATGCCAAGCACCAGGCACAGCCATTCGATGATGGTCCATGGCGTGCGGGCCTGGCAGTCCGGGGTCTGCCAGCGCGATGGCGGCGCCGGGTTGCCGGGCTGGCAGCGCCAGCGCCCACTGGACGGCTCCAGGGTGAACTCCAGCGCCGTGCCGGCCAGCCCGGCACTGGACGGGAACCGATCGGTGAAGCGCACGCGCAACACATAGGGCGCAGGCACCTCGGCCACCACCACCGCCTCGGCCGGATCATGCACGCCGGGCACGGCGATCTCGGCAGGCCACTGCCCTTCGCGCTCCCAATACCCTTGGGCTTCCTCGCGCAGATACATCATGTCGTAGCGTGCGCCCTGCATCAGCATCATGCTTTCGCCATCGTGCGCGATCTTCCACGCCACCCACGGGTTCAACATCGGGGCGACGAACAGACTGCCGACGAACCAGGCCACGGCCGCGATCAGCACCAGCCGCCAGGTTCGCCACCCCGGCAAGCGGCCGACCCGGCTCATGCGGGCAGGCCGGCAAGGCTGTCGATCACCTGCCGCACCGTGCGCCGGATCGCCTCGCAGCGCCATTCCAGCCACGCGCCATCGGCATGCGGGCGTGCGGTGAGCAGGTTGTGCCAGTACAACTGCCGCAGCACCGGATCGACCAGGTAGGGTCGTGCGGGGGCAAGGCGCGGGCGCTCCAGCCACGCCTCGATGGCCGTGCGCGCCATCGGGTCGCGCAGCAGCGGCAACAACGCTTCCCACAGCCGCGGGTGGGTGGACAGCGTGGCGATCACCGCCTCGTCGTCGAGCGTTGCATCGGCTGACGGCGTGGCCAGCAGGGTCAGCGCCGCCTGCGCCAGCAACGGATGGCCGCCGGACAGATGCAGCGCGCGGGCGAGCAGGTAGTCGGGCACGTTGGCCGCGTTGCGCTGCAGGTCCTCGACGCTCAACTCCGGCCACTGTTCGCTGGCGGCGATGTTGAGCAGCGACAGATCGCCGCCCTGGTACTTCAGGTCGGCCAACGCCGCGCCGCCGCAGATCAGCAGATGCAGCGTGCCGCTGTACATCTCACTGAGGCTGCGCAGGATGCCGGCCAGCACATCGCGCGGTCCGGCCGCGCCCTGCTCGAAGCGGCTGACCAGGCAGAACAATGCACCGGGCTGCTGCAGCCGGCGCGCCAGCGCTGCCTCGAAGGCGGTGTCGGACGCTGCATCGTCCAGTCCGCACTGTGCGGCCAGCAGCGCGAAGTAGTCCTGGTCGCCCTCGCCTGCGCGGAACGGCGGCTGCAGATGCAATACGCGGTCGCCACCGTAACGGTGTGCCGCTTCTGCCAGGATGGCTTCGCGCTCGGGCGGCTGGCCCCAGTGGGCCTGGGTCAACAACAGGCTGACCGGGTACGGTCGCAGTGCCTGCAGGCGGTCGAACAGACGCACCACCGTGGCCGGGATCGGCGTGGTCGTGGCCGTGGTCGGCACGGACGCGACCGGCTCCACCGGAAATTCCGGCTCGAAACCGGCCGAGCACAGCAGTGCGTTGCTTTCCGTTTCGGTCAGTCGCAGGTAGTTGGCACATGCCAGCACGCGGTCGCGATGACGACGGCTGGGCAGCGACGCGCCCGAGCGCCAGTTGTTGACCGCCTCGCGGCTGATGCCGATCTCGGCGGCTACGCCGCCTGCGCTGGCCCGGATGCGACGCATGTGACGCGACAGCAGTTCGGCGAACTCCGGGACAGGCATGGGGAAGGACCAGAACGGGCGGGAATCGGCCACCCTACCGTGGCCGTTTCGGCTGTCAACCATGTGCGTGTCCTGCCTGGAAGCCGCTGTTGTCAGGCCGCCGACACGCTGGCCGGCTGGCGCACCACGAACAGCTTGCGGGTCAGCAACAGGAACACCACGAAGACCAGCACGCCGAGCAGGACCACGCCCACCGACAGCCGTCCCAGCACCGCGCCCAGGCTCTTCTGGCCCTGCAGCCGATCCATGCGTTCGAAGCGCGACGGATCGGCGCGCGCATAGGCCACCTCGACCTGCGCGCCCTCCTGCAGATACGGTGCGGCATTGTCTTCGGACGTACTGAATTCGCCGTTCCGGGCCACGCCGTCGACGACGAACTGGTAGCGGAACTGATAGGTGTGGCTCACACGGCCCTTGCGCCGGCTCTCCTCGATATGGTCCAGCTGCACCGGCACCTGCACGCTGACCGCGTCCTTGAGGATCGCTTCGGCCTGGCGGTGGCCGCTGAGCGCCGAGGCGGAAAACACAATGGCCAGGACGACGTAGCCAAGGATGCACAGCCAGCGCGCGGCCTGGGTAAGGCGTACGTGCGAGGTGTCGGAAACAGGAATGCTGATCATGGTGGTCCCCCGGTAGTGATCGCTTTGGCCAGCAGCGGATGTGCGCTGGCACCGGCGAAGTGTGGGGACGGGCGGCGCAGGCGTGAACCGCCAGCACGTCAAGTTGCGATGTTCCGCGCGTGACGATGCGTCAAGCAGGGACGGTCAGAAGAATTCGTCCAGCAGCCGGTAGAACGCCAGCCGCTGTGGGTCGGGCGCGACGCCATAGTGCGCGAAGAACGGCTGCACCCAGGCCTCGCCCAGGGTGTCGGCGATGCTGCGCGCGGCCAAGGCCAGATCCTGGTGACGGTCGGCCACGCCGGCACGACCGCAATCGATGAATCCGCTGAAACGGCCGTCCTTGGCGATCAGGTTGGGCAGGCACGCATCGCCGTGGGTGACCACCAGATCCGCCTGCGGCTGCGCCGGCACCGTGGCCAGCAGTTCGACAAACACCTGGTCTGCCGATCGGCCCTGCCGCTCATCATCGAAATCCTCGGCGTCCACCTGCCCTGCCGCCAGTCTCGCCTTCGCTGCGGCCAGGCGCCGGGACACGCGGTGGTCGAATGGGCAACCCGACACCGGAAGGGCGTGCAGGTGCTTCAACGCCTCGGCCATGAGCACCGCCACCTGCGCTGGCGCCAGCGCGGGCGACGCGGCCAGATCGGCACCGGGCAGCGCGGTCATCAACAGCCAACGGCGGCCGTTTTCCTCCGCGGCATCGAGCACTTCCGGGACCGAAACGCCTTGGGCGTGCAGCCAGCGCAGCCGCGCGATCTCCTCATGGAGTTCGCTGACCTCATCGACCTGCTCGGTCTTCAGGAACCGGTCCGGGCCGTCGCGGTCCTGCACGCGGAACACGTCCGCGCGCGACATGCCAATGGCAAATGCTTCGATACGGATATCGGCCAAGAGGCTGCGCCACGCGGCGGGCAGCATCAGTCCGTCGGCATCCAGCAGTGTAAGTGGCGAGGTCGGCATGCACGCATCCTGCCGTCGCGGAACGAAAATGCAAGCGCCTGCACCGGGTGGCTTCCTGCACGCGACTGGCCTACGCTCGACCCACCGCCACAACCGGGCCTCCCCTTGGGAAACACCGTCCACTTCCGGCTCGCCCGCGCTGACGACCTGCCCGCGCTGATCGGCATCGACAGCGCGGCCGCTCACGACACTCGCCGCGTCGAGCTGCTGCAGCAGTGGGTGGCGGCACGCAGTTGCCACCTGTTGCTGCTTGACGCGCGTGTTGCCGCCTATGGCGTACTCCACCATCATTTCTTCGACAGCGGGTTCATCGAAATGCTGATGGTCGGCGAAGACTTTCGCCGCCTGGGGCTGGGTGAAGCCCTGCTGC
Organism: Stenotrophomonas sp. P5_A9; assembly: GCF_056400525.1. Taxonomy (NCBI): domain Bacteria; kingdom Pseudomonadati; phylum Pseudomonadota; class Gammaproteobacteria; order Lysobacterales; family Lysobacteraceae; genus Stenotrophomonas; species Stenotrophomonas sp. P5_A9. The sequence continues at coordinate 20,936 of NZ_JBFULC010000010.1, read as the reverse complement.
AGCATCTGGTGTCACGCTGCGAGCGACCGCGCCTGTTCACCTCCACCAACCAATCCAACGAGCCGATGCACGCCCTGCTGGCGCGCAATGGCTTCATCGTCAGCGGGCAGATCGACAACCTGGATCCAGGCGACCCGGAGACGGTGTTCTTCCGAGACGTCGCAGGCCCGGGTCAGCCTGCGCGCCACTGACTGCGGTGGCGATCGTGGCGGCACCCGCATGAAGCGTGCGGCCACAATGGAAGGCGAATTCCATACGCTTCCAGCAGGCGCCTGATGGTTCCCATGCCGCATGAGAGGGTCGATGCGCTCCCATCCTGCGCAGTCGCACTCCCGAGAGCGAGCGTTTATGGCCAGGCCTGAGAGCTGCCGCCAGGCCAAGCTACGAAAGCGTGATATTGCGACGCGTCATGTAAACGATTACATCCCCTGCTAGCGTTGGCTTCACCTCATACCGAGGGTTGCCGAGGAGAGTTGGATGGGGTTGCCTGCCAATCGCTGCACGGTCCCGCGCACGTCAGCACACGGACGCGCGCGCGCGCTGCTCCTTCCCGCCTTGCTGCTGGCGGTGACCGCTTCGGCGCAGAACCTGCCCCCACGCAGTCAGTGGCAGGCCAGCAGCTCCTCCCAGCAGGTGCCGGCCATGGCGGTCAGCCACCTCATCGACGGCGACCCGAAGACTGTCACCGGCGGCGCCTTCAGCCCCGGCCACTGGTTCCAGGTGGACCTGGGCAAACCGGCCTTGGTCAGCGGTGCACGGATTACCTGGGATGTCTCCAACCCCGAGGGCTACACGCTGCAGACCTCGCTGGACGGCAAGCAGTGGCAGCCCGCCTACACCATGACCGACTCGCTCGGCGGCATCGAAACCCTGTTCTTCGCCCCGCGTCAGGCCCGGTACCTGCGCCTGGCCAGCCCGGACCGCACCTCCGACTGGGGTGTTTCCATCTTCGAGCTGGAGCCCCTGGACAGCACCACCAGCGCGCGCGTGGCCGCGCTCACCCCGCAGCAGGCCGCCGCGCTGTGGCAGGGCGGCGGGGCGGTCTCGGTGCCGCTGCTGAAGAGCAACACCCACGCGTTCGACATCGCCCTGCCCCGCCCGCAAGCCACCACCGGCCTGGTGGTGGAGTGGGCCGGCGCGCACGGTGCGGCGCGGCTGCAGGTGCAGGACACGCACGGTGCCTGGCGCGAATTGGCCACCGATGCGCAGGCCGGTAGCCGCCAGCAGAGCTGGCTGGCCGGCGACGCACCGGTGACCGCCAAGGCGTTGCGCCTGAGCGTGGCCGGCGACGCACCGCAGGTGACGCGCATCCGCCTGCTCGGCCCGAAGGCGGTGATGACGCCGATGAAGCAGTACCAGATCGCTGCCAGCGGCGCGCAACGCGCCCTGTTCCCGGCCTCGCTGCACATGCAGCAGACCTATTGGACCGCGGTGGGCATACACGGCGGCCGGCAGAAATCGATCTTCGACGAGTACGGCAACATCGAGGCGTTCAAGGGCGCGCCCCTGGTGCAGCCGATCTGGCGCAACGCCGACGGCACCGCCGCCAGTGCAGGGCAACGCCCCGTGCAGCATGCGCTGCGCGATGGCTGGAAGCCGATGCCGTCGGCCACCTGGTCGCCACAACCCGGGCTGGAGCTGCGCAGCGAATCGTTTGCGATCGAACGCGATGGCCAGCCGGTCACCTACCTGCGCCACCGCCTGCGCAATACCGGCACCGCGCCGGTGGACGGCACCCTGGCCCTGGTGGTGCGACCGATGCAGATGAACCCGCCGTGGCAGAACGGCGGTCTGTCACCGATCCGCGAGATCGCCATCGACGGCCGCAGCGTGCGCGTCAATGGTCGCCGCCTGCTGCAGTCGTTGAGCGCGGTGGACGCGGCCGGTGCGGCGCCGTTTGGACCCGATGGCAGCACCGAGATCACTGCAGCGATCGCCAGCGGCACAGTGCCCACGGCGCAGCAGGCCACCGACACCCGCGGCCTGGCCGCAGCCGCGCTGGGCTACCGCGTGCAGCTGGCACCTGGAGAGACCCGTTCTGTTGTGGTGGCCTTCCCGCTCGGTACCGCGGCGCCCGGTCCCGATGGCGCGTTGCCCGAAGCGCCAGCGCTCGATCTGGCCGATGCCCCGCGCGACGCCGATGCCGCCTTCGACGCACTGGCCACGCGCGCATCCAACGACTGGCAGGCGCGCCTGGGCCAGGTCGGCCTGCGCCTGCCCGATTCCTCACTGGTGGACATGCTGCGCGCACAGGCCGCCTACATGCTGATCAACCAGACCGGCCCGGCCATGCAGCCCGGACCACGCAACTACAACCGCTCCTTCATCCGCGACGGCATGGCCACCTCGGCGGTGCTGCTGCGCATGGGCGAAGCCCAGGTCGCGCGCGACTACCTGGCCTGGTACAGCGAACACGGCGTGCATGCCAACGGGCTGGTCTCGCCGATCCTCAACGACGATGGCAGCGTCAACACCGGCTTCGGGTCGGATATCGAGTACGACAGCCAGGGCCAGTACGTGACGCTGGTGGCCGATGTCGCCCGGCTCGACGGCGGTCCCGAATCGGTGCGCGCCTACCTGCCCAAGGTAAAGGCGGCACTGCGTTTCCTGCAGGAACTGCGCGAGCGCACGCTGGTGCCCGGCTACATGGCCAGCCAACCTTCGCCGGAACGCTTCGCCGGCATCCTCGCCCCGTCGATCAGCCATGAGGGCTACCCCTCGCCCACGCACAGTTACTGGGACGACTACTGGGGACTGAAGGGCTGGCACGACGGCGCGTGGCTGGCCGAATCACTGGGCGATCACGATACCGCCGCGTGGGCGCGTGCGCAGTACACGGCGCTGCACGATGCACTCGCCGCCTCGATCCGCGCGACGATGGCGTGGAAGGGCATCGACTTCATCCCGTCCTCGGCCGACCTGGGCGACGGCGATCCCACGGGCGTGTCGATCGCGCTGGACCCGACCGGCGCCCAGGATGTCTTGCCGCCGGACGCGCTGCGCACCACCTTCGCGCGGTATCTGGACGATGTGCGCAAGCGCGGCCAGCCCGGTGCGTTGTACGCCTACACGCCATACGAAATCCGCAACGTGCTCAGCTATGTGCACCTCGGCCAGCCCGAGGCCGCCGACGAACTGCTGCAGGGCCTGCTGCACGACCGCCGTCCGCTGGAATGGCAGGTATTGGCCGAAGTGGTGCACTCGCGGCTGCGCTTCCCGCGCTACCTCGGCGACATGCCGCACACCTGGATTGGTGCCGAGTACGGTCGCACGCTGTTCGGGATGCTGATGCGCGAAGACGATGATGCGCTGTCGCTGCTGCCCGGTACGCCGCCGTCATGGGTGGCCGGTGATGGTCTGGCCATCGACCGCCTGCCCACCGCCTACGGCACGTTGCAGCTGCAGGCGCGACAACAGGACGCGGCCTTGCGGCTCACGCTCGGCTCGGGCCTGCGCAAGGATGCCGCGGTGCGCGTGTGGTGGCCGTCGCGGACGCGGCCGACCAGCGTGCGCGTGGATGGGCGTGCGGTGAGTGACTTCGATGCCGATGGCGTGCGGTTGAAGCAGCCATTCCGCACCCTTGAGGCGCGCTGGTAACCCGGCAAGGCAGCCGGGCATGGCCCGGCTCTACAAAACCGCAGTGCGGCCCGATCCGCATCGCCACCGCGTCAACGCACCCGGTAGAGCCGAGCCATGCTCGGCTGCTCCACCCCTCACAGGTTGGGCAACCCCGGCCGATCGGTCTGCGATTGCGCCACCGCCTCTTCGCTCACGTTCCAGCGCGGGAGTCGATCCGGACTGCCCACATGCGAGGCAGGGCACCGCCGGTGTCTACCGCGATCGCGGTCAGACGCTGCCCTCATGCTCATGCAGGGTGATCAGCGACTCCATCAGGTCCTCGTCCGCACTCGCGCAGACGGCCAGCAGCACGGCTTCCTCGCAGCCGCCATCGACGATGTATGCGTGGCCCATCTGGCTGTCGATATAGATACCCTCCCCGGTTTCCAGCACCACCGGATCGTAGAACTCGGTGTGCACCTGGATGCGCCCCTCGATCACGTGCACATACTCCTCGCCAGGATGGCGGACCAGCTCGCCGAACTCGGCCGTGGTCTTGGCGCGCACCTTGGTGATGATCGGGATCATCCGCTTGCGCCGCAGCTCGGTGCACAGATAGAAGTAGTCGTAGTTGTCGGTCTTGATCCGCAGCGCCTTGTCCAGCGTACCGAGGCTGCGCCGGGCGGTCACCGGCTTGGGCGCGGTGTCGGTCTCCGGCTCGCAGAACAGCTCGGACATGCGCAGGTTCAGCCGCTGCGACAGGTGCTGGAGCTTGTCGTAGGTCAAGGTCAGGCGGTCGTGCTCGATCTTGGACAACGTGGACAGGGGAATGTCGGTGTGTTCGCTCATTTCCTTGAGCGTCCAACCCTGACGGGTGCGCAGGCCGCGCAGCAGGGTTCCGAGCGTGGGGCTCTTCGGACTCATCAACAGGACCTTTGGGCTATTGCCAGTGAAGTTGGCAATACGATACTACGCGCCGATGAATGTCATCCTGATCAGGATGGTTTATGGCGCTTGAGCGCCCGATTGCCCTGTCCACACTCCGGCAGTGTGTTCGTATCGCCTCGCCGAATGACACCATTTCTGCCCTCTAAACGTCACATTCAGATCCCGCACGCAGCGTCGGGCACGATCACGCGCATTTGACATTTCTCTGATCAGGAATATTGTTGTCTGATCGAGACGTTTTTGACCCAGCCGTGGTTTGCGTGGGACAGCCGCGTCGTCCAGTTCCAACGGGAGCGTCAGATGCGTGTGTTGTCAGGGCTAGTCGCGGTGTGTTGTGGGCTGCTGGTGCTCTTCCAGGCCGGTGCGCAGCAGGCGCCTTCCGCGCCGCAGGTGGCGACCCGCCCCAGCGGTGAGGGCTCCACGCCCCGGCTGACCGCCGACGATGTGACCCTCTGGCTGGATGGCTTCATGCCGTATGCGATCGGGCGCGGCGATATCGCCGGTGCGGTGGTCACCGTGGTCAAGGACGGCCAGATTCTTGCCCGCCGCGGTTACGGCGTCTCCGATGTGCAGAAGCAGACGCCGGTGGACCCGGACGGCACGCTGTTCCGGATGGCGTCGGTTTCCAAGCTGATGACGTGGACCGCAGTGATGCAGCTGGTGGAAGCCGGCAAGCTGGATCTGGATACGGACATCAACCAGTACCTGGATTTCAAGGTGCCCGAACGCGGCCTGCCGATCACGTTGCGGCAGCTGATGACGCATACCGRCGGCTTCGAGGCCAACATCAAGTACATGTGGACGAGCGAAGCGGTGGCGGCGGCCGGCGGCACCGAACTGGGCCCGTACCTCAAACGCCGGATACCGGCGCAAATCTTTGCCCCGGGCACTGTGCCGGCGTATTCGAACTACGGCACCAGCCTTGCCGGCTACATCGTCGAGCGCGTATCGGGGCAGCCATTCGTCGACTACGTCGAGCAGCACATCTTCGTGCCGCTGCAGATGCAGCACGCCAGCTTTCGTCAGCCGCTGCCGCCTGCGTTGCGTGGCCGGGTCTCCCAGGGCTATGCACTGGGATCGGGCCAGCCGCGCGACTTCGAAGTCACCCCGTCCGCGCCGGCCGGGGCGATGTCGGCCACGGGCAGCGACATGGCGCGTTTCATGATCGCGCACCTGAGCGCGGCGGGCGGTCACGACACGGCCATTCTGAAGGCAGCGACCACTCAACAGATGCTGACGCCGCAGACCCGCTTCGCGCCACCACTGAACACCATGGCACTCGGGTTCTACGAGATCGACGTCAATGGTCAGCGGGTGGTGTCCCACGCCGGTGACACCTACTCGTTCCACTCGCAGCTGTTCCTGTTCCGCGACCACGACGTCGGCCTGTTCGTCGCGCTCAACAGCGCCGGCGCCAACGGCGTCACCGGCCCGATCCGCCGTGAGCTGCTGGAGAACTTCGCCGACCGCTACTTCCCGGCAGACGCCCCCGCCGCGGCACCGCAGGTAGACGCCGCGCTGGCCAGGGAACAGGCGCGCCAGCTGGCCGCACCGAGCTATCTCGATTCACGTCGCGCCGAAACCGGCATCGGCCGCACCGGCATCCTCACTCAGACGCGGCTGGAGGCGCTGGACGATGGCAGTCTGCGCCTGCCGCGCCTGAAACAGCCCAACGGACAGCCGTCCACCTTCAGGCCGATCGCACCGTGGTTATGGCAGGCGAACAACAGCGAGCTGCGCCTGGCCGCCATCCTCAAGGACGGAACGCCGGTCGGCTTCGCGGTCGACGCGTCCTCACCGTTCAACGTGTTCCTGCGCGCGGAAGGTTACCGCTCGGCGGTGTGGCTCAAGCCACTGCTGACCGCTGCCATGGCGGTACTGGCGCTTTCCGCGCTGGCCTGGCCCGTCGCCGCGTTCGTCCGCCGTCGTCATGGCCGCGTGCTGGCCTGGCCGCGCAGGACGCTGCTGGCCTATCGCCTGAGCCGCCTCGCGTGCTGGTTCATGCTGCTGGTACCTGCAGCAGCCATGGCGTTGATGGCGTGGGCGGCCGCGGATTTCGCCCGCCTGGACGACCGTCTCGATCCGGCGGTGATCGGGCTGGGCACCGCCTCCGTGATCGCCATCGTCGGCGGGCTCGCGGCGATGACCTGGAACCTGCTGCAGACGCTGCGCGGCGGACGCGGCTGGCTGGCACGCCTTTGGGCCGTGCTGCTGCTGATGGCCGCCTGCGTGCTTGCCTACGCGCTGGCTCTGATGGGCCTGGCCGACTTCGCTCTCAACTACTGACCCGTCGCCCCGCTTCGGGGCTGGAGACATCCTGTGAAACTCACCCTGCAGATCGACACGCTTGCATTGCTGGCTCCGTTCCGGATCAGCGGTTACGTTTTCGAACACGCCCAGGTGCTGCGCGTGGAACTGGAAGACGGCGGCCATCGCGGCCGTGGCGAAGCCAGTGGCGTGTACTACCTCGATGATGCGCCAGAGCAGATGCTGGCCACGCTGGAACAGCTGCGTGCGCGGATCGAAACCGGCATCAGCCGCGCCGACCTGCAGCAACTGCTGCCCCGCGGCGGCGCGCGCAACGCGCTGGACTGCGCATTGTGGGATCTGGAGGCGAGCCGGACCGGCAAACCGGCCTGGGCGCTGGCTGGGTTGTCGCAGACCCGGCCGCTGCTGACCACCTGGACCCTCGGCGCTGATGATCCGGCGACGATGCAGTCGATCGCCACCGGGCGTTATGCGGCCGCCAAGGCGCTCAAGCTCAAGCTCAGTGGCGAACTGGATATCGATAGCGAACGCGTGCGCGCCGTCCGCAAGGCGCGCCCGGAGGTATGGATGGGCGTGGACGCCAACCAGGGCTACACCGTGGACGTGCTGGACGCGTTGATGCCGGTGCTGCTGGACAAYGGCATCAAGTTGCTGGAACAGCCGCTGCAGCGCGGTCGCGAAGCCGAACTCAAGGGCTTCGCACGACCGCTGCCGTTCGCTGCCGACGAAAGCGTTCAGGACGCGGCGGACATCGAAGCGCTGGCCGGTCTGTTCGACGTGATCAACATCAAGCTCGACAAGGCCGGCGGACTCACCGAAGGCCTGGCCATGGTCGACAAGGCCCGTGCACTGGGCATGCAGGTGATGGTCGGCAACATGATCGGCAGCAGCTGGGCGATGGGCCCGGCCTTCATCGTGGGCCAGCATTGCGACGTGGTCGATCTCGATGGCCCGCTGTTCCTGCGCGAGGATCGCGTCCCGGGCCTGCGCTATGACGAGGGACGGGTGCATTGCGAGGACGCGGTGTGGGGCAAGGGGGTGCAGGCATGAGCATGACATCGCGGCATCCGCGCACCCTCAGCTGGCGCGCGCTGGTGGCCGGCCTGCTGCTGACCTCCAGCGCCGTGTTCTCGCCGCTGCACGCACAGGCCCCGCCGCCCGCCGCCGCGCCGCAGCCTGCAGCCACCCGGGCGCCTGACAGCGTCACTCCCCCGCCGGCCGCCACCGGCACGCTGGATGCAGCCCGCGTCGACACCTTCCTGGACGGCCTGGTCCCCTACTTGATGGCGCAGGGCGATCTCGCCGGTGCCGTGGTCACGGTGGTCGAGAATGGCAAGGTCGTCACAGAGCGCGGCTTTGGTTTCTCCGATGTCGAGAAGCGCACGCCGGTCGATCCCAAAACCACCCTGTTCCGCCCCGGGTCCATCTCCAAACTGTTTGTCTGGACCGCGGTGATGCAGCTGGTCGAACAGGGCAAGCTGGATCTGGACGCCGACATCAACATCTACCTGGACATCAAGGTCCCGGCCAACGGTGCGCCGATCACGCTGCGCCAGATCATGACCCACACCAGCGGTCTGGAAGAGCGCATGCGCTACCTGATCGTGCTGGGCCCGGACCATCCGGCCAACCGCGACAACTTCCTCAAGGAATGGGTGCCCAACCAGATCTCCGCACCGGGCACCACGCCGGCGTATTCCAACTACGCCACCGGCATCGCCTCGTACATCGTCGAGCGGGTCAGCGGCCAGCGCTTCGAGGACTACGCCAGACAGCACATCCTGCAGCCGCTGGGCATGCAGTACGCCAGCTTCGAACAGAAGCTGCCGGCCGAGCTGCTGCCGCACGCCGCCAAGGGCTATCTGCTGGGCTCGGGCAAAAGCTACCCGGCCGAGAAGAACACCGCGCCGGGCGTGGGCGGTCTGTATGCCTCCGGCTCGGCGATGGCACGTTTCATGATGGCCACGCTCAATCATGGTGAGCTCGACGGCCAGCGCATCATGCGCGCCGAGACCAACGCACAGATGCTGACCCCGCAGCCGGCGATCCTGCCGCACCTGCCGCGCATGGCCCTGGGCTGGATGGCCTCGGACACCGGGGGCTACGACACGCGCTCACACGGCGGCACGATGCTGTTCTTCTACTCGTGGCTGTGGATGATCCCGGAACGCAACATCGGCGTCTTCGTTTCCACCAACAGCGTGGGGCGTGATGCGGCCGGTTCTGCCCTGCGCGCCCAGGTGTGGGAGCGCTTCGTCGAGAATTTCCTGCCGACCCTGCCGATCGAACGCGCCGGCCCGGGCGTGGATGCTGCCACGGCCCGCTCGCACGCCGCTGCGCTGGCCGGGACGAGCTGGCAGAGCACGCGCCGTTCGGACAGTTCCTATCTGCGCATGCTGACGCTGTTCGCACCGATCCGCGTGCACCCGCAGGATGACGGCACCATCACCGTGGATGGCCAGAAGGGCCTCAACGGCCAGCTGCTGCGCTGGCGCGAGGTGTCGCCGTGGTTGTGGCAGCAGGAAAACGGCCGCGGCCTGTTGGAAGTGAAGGTCAAGGACGGCCGACCGGTGTACTTCTCCGGCGGTCCGTTCGCCTCGGTGTTCGGCTTTGAACCGATCCCCGGCTGGCGTTCGCCGGCGTGGCTGCGCCCTGCGCTGTTCGTCGCGCTGGGGCTGCTTACGCTGTCGGCCGTGCTGCGCGTCGGTGGCGTGTTCGTGCGCCGCTACTACCGTGTCAGCGCGCCGGCAGAAAACCGCGGCCTGCGCTGGCTGCAGACGCTGTCGATCACCACGCAGCTGGGCACCGTGGCCGCCTGGGCGCTGTACGTGAAATCGATCGCTGGCCCGGGCGCGATCTCGTCGTACACCAACGGGCCGTTGATCCTGGTGCAGGCGCTGTCCTGGCTGAGCGTGTTCGCGGCAGCGGCATTGGTCTGGGTGGCGATCCGCACCCCGGCCAGCTGGCCGCGCGTGCGCCGCTACGGCGCCTGGGTGGTCGCACTGGCAGGGCTGGTGGTGGCGTTCGTTGCCATTACCCAGCGCCTGATCAGTACCGGCCTGCAGCTCTGACCCACGGATGCCCCGCCCGATGAGCATCGCTGCACCGCCCAGGGCCTGGTTCGGGCAGCCGCCAGGCCTGACCATCCTGTTCCTCACCGAGATGTGGGAGAAATTCTCCTACTACGGCATGCGGGCGCTGCTGGTCTATTACATGACCAAGCAGCTGCTTTTCTCGCAGGAGCAGGCCTCGATGGTCTATGGCCTGTACACCGCGCTGGCCTACCTGAGCCCGGTGTTCGGCGGCCTGCTCGCCGACCGCTGGCTGGGCAAGCGGCATGCGGTGATCCTGGGCGGGGTGATCATGGCGTTCGGCCACTTCCTGATGGCCTTCGATGCCCTGCTGTATCCGGCACTGCTGGCGATCGTACTTGGCAACGGGCTGTTCCTGCCGACCCTGCCGGGCCAGGTCGGCGACCTGTACCGGCGCGATGATCCGCGTCGTGGCTCGGCGTTCAACGTGTACTACGTGGGCATCAACCTCGGCGCGTTTCTCGCGCCGCTGGTCTGCGGCACGCTGGGAGAGGTGTATGGCTGGCACGTCGGTTTCTCGGCCGCCGGCATCGGCATGCTGCTGGGCCTGGTGGTCTACATCAGCGGCCGACGGCACCTGCCACCGGATCCGCCGCGCAGCGAGCGCGCCACGCTGCCCTTCTCCGCGCTGTGGCAGCCGACCTACCGACCACTGCTGCAGCTGATGACGATGATTGCCGGATTGATCGTGGTATTCCGACTGGCCTACGAGCAGATCGGCAACACCATCGCGATCTGGCTCGATACCGGCGTGGACCGCGTGATCACCGCCGATTTCACCGTCCCGATGACCTGGTTCTTCTCGCTCAATCCGCTGCTGGTGTTCCTGATCACACCGCTGCTGGTGCGGCGCTGGACGCGGCAGGCGCGCGAGGGCCGCGAGCCGGCCGCACTGACCAAGATGGCGATCGGCGCTGCCGTGGTCGGCCTGTCATTTGCGCTGGTGGCGATGCTCGGCGGCGAACCGTCGGCCAAGGTCGGCTGGCTGTGGGCCGCGCTGTTCTTTGCGATCTTCACCCTGGGCGAGCTTTTCATTCTGCCGGTGGGGCTGGGTCTGTTCGCGCGCCTGGCGCCGGCAGGCTTCGGCGCGACGATCATCGCGTTCTGGTTCCTGGCCTCGTTCGGCGGCAATCTGCTGGCCGGCGCCGTCGGCACGCTGTGGTCAACGCTGTCCAGTGCGGTGTTTTTCTCGCTGATGGGCGGCACCTGCATGCTCGTTGCCATCCTGCTACTGCGGCTGGAACGCCGCGCGCGACCGCTGTTGGCTGGCAACGCCTCACCTGCCCCGCAGGACGCTGCCCCGGCTGCCCGTGCGGTGCGCGCGGGTTGAGGTGTCGGTGCCGCACCGTGCTTATCGGTGTGGTGACGATCGCGCTTGATCGCGGCCCGTGGTCCGGCGCAGTGCGCCCACCAGGCGCCAATCGGTCTGGGAAGCGGCCCTGGGCGCGCTCGAATTGCTGCAGCGCAATACTCCTTATTGAGACACTATTTTCTAATTGAGCTTGACATATCTCTGATCAGGATAAATATTCCTTGCACAGGATTTGTAGGGACATCGAAATGCCCGATCAGTTTCCGCACGTCTCCGACCGCCGCGCGTGTCGTTCGCTGCCCATGTCCTCTCCCCTGACCGATGTGCCGACACGCTGCTGCCGCGGCACCGCGCGCGTCCACCGCACTCCCCGATGCAACGCCACGCGGCTGTCGCAGTCCCGGATCGCCGTCGTTTTCTCTGCCTGACCCCGTTCCTGATGCCTGAGAGCCCGCACATGCGCAAGCCGATGAAACGTTCGATCCTCGCCTCCACCGTCACGCTGTGCTGCATGGGCCTTGCCACCTCGGCGATGGCCCAGGACGCCAACGCCGATGGCAGCCGCAGCACGCCCGATGTCGTCGAGCTTGATCGCGTAGTGGCCACCGCGCAGAAGCGCAGCGAGAACGTCATGGAGGTGGCTGCCGGCGTCAGCGTGATCAGCGAAGAACGCCTCGAAGCATTCGGCGCCACCCGCTTGAACGACTTCGCCGCCTACGTCCCCGGCTTCCAGGTGGACAGTGGCGGCGCGCCGGGCCAGACCACGATGGCGTTGCGCGGCGTGGCGCCGCTCGGCGGTGGCTCGATCATCGGCACCTACATCGATGACACACCGATCGGCACGAGCAGCAACAAGCAGCGCGCAACCACCTACGCGCTGGATCTGCTGCCCTACGACATCCAAAGCGTGGAAGTGCTGCGCGGCCCGCAGGGCACCCTCTACGGCGCCAGCTCGATGGGCGGCCTGTTCAAGTACATCACCAAGGCCGCCGATCCGGATGGCCTCGAGTTCCGCGCCGGCATGGACGTCAATGCCACCCGGGAGGCCGGCGACGTCGGCACGGGCGTGCGCACCTCGTTCAACGTGCCGCTGGTCGAAGGCAAGCTGGGCCTGCGCGCCAGCATGTCGCGCCAGGGCACGCCCGGCTATGTCGACCAGCCGGATCTGGCCGGCGATGACGCCAAAGACAGCAACGGCTACTACCAGCTGGCCTCGCGCCTGGCCTTGACTTGGCGCATCAGCGACACCGCCAACCTGCGCGTGCAGGCGCTGTCGCAGATCGTGGATGCCGACAACTCCAGCGCGGTAGGCCTGACCTATCCCACGCTGGAGCCAATCCGCGGCCCGCTCGAAGGCATCCTCCAGCGCGCGACGCCGTACCGGATGGAGACCGACTACTACTCGGCGATCCTCGACTGGGATCTGGGCAACGTCGATTTCGTCTCCGCTTCCAGTTTCTCCGAAACCCGCATGGACGAAGTGCAGGATTCCACCCTGGTCTATGGCGCGGCGTGGCCGCTGCTGACCCGGTATCCGGCCGGACAGGCGCAGTTCGATGTCTTCCTCGGCACCCGCAAATGGACCCAGGAATTCCGCCTGAATTCCAAGGAAAACGCGCGCTTTGAATGGTTGCTCGGCACCTTCTTCACCGGTGAGAAGAACGCCAACCGCCAGCAGGTCAGCGCCTACGATGCCAACGGGATACCGCTGCCGTTCAATCCCGGCACCGCCAGCCTGCCCGGCACCTACGACGAGCAGGCGATCTTCGCCGATGTCACCTACAAATTCAGCCCGCGTTTCGATGTGTCCGCCGGCGTGCGGCATGCGCGTAACCAGCAGGATTTCGAACAGCACAGCGTCGGGCTGCTGTACGGTCCGCGACCGATCGACCTGGCCGACGACGCCGATGACAGCGTGACCACCTGGAAACTCGCCTCGCGCTGGCACTTCAACGAAAACGCGATGCTCTACGCCCGCTACGCCACCGGCTACCGCCCGGGTGGACCGAACGTGTCGACCTCCGGCGTGGTGCCCATGACCAAGGCCGACACGCTGGACAACCTCGAACTCGGCTTCAAGTCGCACTTCTGGGACCGTCGGGCGATGATCGATCTGGCCCTGTTCCGGATCGACTGGGACGACATCCAGGTGCGCGTTTCCGAGAACGGCCTGAGTTGGATGGGCAATGCTGGCAGCGCGCGCAGCCAGGGCGCGGAGCTGAGCTTCATGGTGCGTCCGGCCGAGCGCCTGACGGTCGGGCTCAACGCGGCCTACATCGATTCGAAGATCGGCGATGTGCCGGCCTCCAGCGGCCTGGTCGCCGGCAGCCGCATGCCGATGACGCCGCGGCTGAGCTGGTCGACCACCGTCGACTACGATTTCGATGTGACCGCGCAGTGGCAGGGCCGGGTCGGTGCCGGCTATCGCGTCACCGGCGCGCGCGTGGCCGGCGCGTACGAGATCGACAGCTACAACGCCCTGGACCTGCATGCCGAACTGACCAACATGACCTGGACCGTGCGTCTGTACGCGCGCAATGCCGCCGACGAGCGTGCCTATGTGTCGACCGGCGCGGTGCGCGATGCACTCAACCGCTACGTCGCGGTGACCGGCGTGCCGTTGCAGCCGCGCACCATCGGCATGTCGATCGACTATCGCTACTGAGTGCCACCTGCGCGCCCGGCGACGCCTTATCCCGTCCCGTGACCGCCTCCCTCCCCCACTACCCCGGATCCCCATGAGCTCGACGCCCACCGCAGCCGTTCAGGCACTTGCCGCCCTCCCCCAACCGTACCTGCTGTTCCTGGGCGATATCACTGAGGCGGGCTTCGCCAAGACCGCGATCGGCCTGCACGACTGGGCGCCGGAAGTGTGTGTTGCCGAATGGAGCCTGCCGGGCTGCCCGATCACCACCGGCCTGCCGAGCATGACGCCGGCGCAGGCGCGCGCCGCCGGTGCGCGTGCGATGGTGATCGGCGTCGCCAACGGCGGTGGGGTAATTCCGCCGCAGTGGCTGCCCGCGCTGGTCGACGCGCTTGAACAGGGCCTGGACCTGGTGAGCGGCATGCACCAGAAGCTCGGTGACATTCCGGAGCTGGCCGCCGTCGCCGACGGCCACGGACGTGCGCTGATCAACGTGCGCATCCCGCCACGCGGCATTCCGGTCGGCAACGGGCGCAAGCGCACCGGCAAGCGCGTGCTCACCGTCGGCACGGACTGCGCGCTGGGCAAGAAGTACACCGCACTGGCCCTGGCGCGCGGCCTGCGCGGGCTCGGCGTAGCGGCCGACTTCCGCGCCAGCGGCCAGACCGGCATCCTGATCGCCGGCAGCGGCATTCCGATGGACGCGGTGGTCGCCGATTTCTCGGCAGGCGCCGCCGAGCTGCTCAGCCCGGATGCGGCCGACGATCACTGGGATGTGATCGAAGGCCAGGGCTCGCTGTTCCACCCCGCCTACGCCGGTGTCAGCCTCGGCCTGCTGCACGGCAGCCAACCGGATGTGTTCGTGGTCTGCCACCAGCCGGGGCGCAAGCACGTGCTCGGTTATCCGGACTATCCACTGCCCTCCATCGAAGAGGTGATCGCATTGACCGTGCAACTGGGGCGCCGCACCAACCCTGACATCCGCTGTGTCGGCGTCAGTCTCAACACCCACGGCATGACCGAGGCTGCGGCATCGGCTGCCTGTGCGGAGGTCAGCGCGCGTCTCGGTCTGCCCGCGGCTGACCCGATGCGGCAAGATGGAACGTTCAACCGTTTGCTGGAGGCCTGCATCGCATGAAGATGACATCCCGTACCTTGAGCTTGTGCGTCGCGGCCGTGCTGGGCCTGAGCCCGCTCGCCGCCTTCAGCGCCAGCCGGACCCGTCCGGTGGAAACCGAAGTCGCACGCCTGGCCACATTGATCGACGGCAAGGTCGGTGTCTCGGCATGGCGCCTGGATGGCAAGGGCGAGCAGGTGCATCTGAATCCCGATGAAGGCTTCCCGATGGCCAGCACGTTCAAGGTCGCCGTCGCCGCCGTGATCCTGAGCAAGGTGGATGCCGGCGAACTGGCGCTGACCACGATGGTGCCGGTGCCGAAATCCTTCTACGTCGATTCGGAAGTGATCGCCGACCGCTTCATCCACGACGGCGTGAGCCTGTCGGTGCACAACCTGCTCGAAGTGATGTTGACCCAGAGCGACAACACCGCCACCGACGTATTGGTGGCCCAGGCCGGCGGACCGGCCGCGGTCACCGCCTGGCTGCGCGCGCACGGCATCAACGGCCAGCGTCTGGATCGCAACACCCGGCAGCTGCTCAGCGATATCTTTGGCCTCGGCGATGCCCCGCTGACCAAGGAACGCGTCGCGGAACTGACCCTCGACCCGGAGGTCGTCAAGCGCACCAAGTCCGGCAGCGAGGCCTTCGACAAGGATCCGCGCGACACCTCCACGCCGCGTGCGATGTCGACCCTGCTGACCCAGCTGTTCACCGGCAAGGCACTCAGCCCGGCCAGCACCGAGGTGCTGGTGCAGATCATGGAGCGTTGCCGGACCTGCAGCGCACGCCTGCGCGGCAGCCTGCCGCCGGGCACCAAGGTGGCCGACAAGAGCGGTACCGTCGCCGGCACCGTCAACGACGTCGGCGTGGTCACCCTGCCCGACGGCAGCCGGTTCGCCATCTCGGTGTTCGTCAAGGCCAGCAACGCACCGCGCAGCGAACGTGAGCGGGTGATCGCCGAGATCGCCCGCACCGTGCGCGATTTCTACCTGCTGCAGCCCACGGCCGCCGGCAAGTGACCGCCGCCGCCAGCCGGTTCCAGCGTTATCTGTTGCCCGGCCTGGCGTTCAAATCCGCCGTGATCGGCGGCGGGTACGCCACCGGCCGTGAGCTGGCGGAGTTCTTCCTGCCCTCGGGCCCGTGGGGCGGCCTGGCCGCGATGGTGTTGTCGATGCTGATCTGGAGCGTGATCTGCATCCTGACGTTCCTGCTGGCACGGGCGATCGGTGCCAACGACTACCGCACCTTCTTCCGGCATCTGCTGGGGCGTGGTTGGTGGACCTTCGAAATCGCCTATCTGGCGCTCATCGTGGTGGTACTGGCCGTGTTCGGCGCGGCCGCCGGCGAACTGGCCACGACCATGTTCGGTTGGCCACGGATCGTCGGCACGCTGCTGCTGGTGGCGATCATCACCGGCGTGGTGCAGGCCGGCACCAACGCCGTCGAACGCATGTTCAAGCTGATGTCGGCCTTCATGTACGTGGTGTATGCCATCGCCGCGTGCCTGATCCTGTCCCGCTTCGGCCACGGCACCCTGGCGCAGTTGTCCAACACCCCGGACCTCGGCCCGGGCTGGGTGCTCAACGGGGTGACCTACGCCGGCTATAACGTGTTCGCGGCGGTCTCGATCCTGCTGGTCGTGCGCCACCTGCTGTGCCGTCGCGACGCGGTGATTGCCGGCGCCCTGGCCGGCCCGTTGGCGATCCTGCCGGCGATCGTGTTCTACGTCTGCATGATCGCGTTCCTGCCGGACATCGCCGACGCGCCGCTGCCTTCCGACCTCATGCTCGGCCAGCTCGGCCTGCCGTGGTTCCAGTGGCTGTTCCGCCTGATGATCATGGTCGCCCTGGTGGAAACCGGGGTCACGCTGATGGCCTCGGTGGACGGCCGCATCGGCGTCAACTGGAAAGAACGCACCGGCGCCGCGCCCGGACGCGGCGTGCGCGTGGCGATCATCGCCGCGATCCTGCTGGCAGCCGTTTTCCTTGCCGACGGGATCGGCCTGGTGGCACTGATCGCCAAGGGCTACCGGCTGCTGGCCTACGCCATCCTGGCCACCTATGTGGTGCCGTTGCTGGCGTACTCGGCGTGGCAGCTCTGGTCACGTCGCGGGCGGGCCTTCACGCCGCCGGGGGCGGAACCGCCCTGCCCGCGCCCTGCCATGACGGATGCCCTCGGCACTTACCCGCCACAGGCAAAGACCAGGAACTGATGCAGCGCGCGTGCCGGCGCGGACAGGTCCTCGTCCGGGCGCCAGACCAGGCCGACGTCCATCGGCGGCACTGCATCGGTCAAGGTGCGCACGTCGATCCGGCGCCCCTCCAGCGACCACGGCCGATAGACCATGTCCGACAGGATGCTCACCCCGAACCCGTAGGCGACCATGCCGCGCAGCGCTTCCAGCGACGAGGTGCGGAAAGCCACGTTGGGCGCGCGCCCGACCGAACGCCAGTAGCGCATCGCCGACTCCTGCCCCTCGTCGACCGTCAGCATGATGTAGGGATACGGCGCGACGTCAGCCGGACTGATCACCGGCAACTGCAGCAGCGGGTGCGACTCGGCCAGCCACAGTTGGCGGCGCGACCGGATCAGCACCTGCCGACGCAGTACGTACGGCTCGGCCATGTTGGAGATGATGCACAAGCCGAAATCGAGCTCGCCGCTGCTGACGCCCTGCTCGATCGTCGCCCGGTCCATGTCCACCAGCTCGACCTCCACCTGCGGATAGGAGCGTTTGAAGCGCGCCAGCAGGCTCGGCAGGAAATAGCCGAGCACGGTGTAGGAAGCGCCGATCCTGACCCGGCCCGGCAGCGTGTTGGCCAGGAACATCGGCTCGCTCAGGGCGTCCTGCAGGGTGTCCAGGATGTGCCGGACGTGCTGGTGGAAACGGTGGCCCTCGGCGGTCAGGCCGACCCCGTGCGGCAGGCGATCGAACAGTTTCAGCCCCAGCGCGGCCTCCAGCTGGGCAACGGCGGTGGTGATCACCGACTGGGAGACGTGCAGCTTGCGCGCGGCCTGCGAGAACTGTCCCAGCTCCGCCGCCTCGGCGAAATAGCGCATCTGGCGCAGGGTCAGGTTGGCTGGGATTTGCATGCACCGCTCCCGTAGCATGGAGATATCTGAATAAACAATACCTCATACGCTATTAAACAAATTTACGATATGCCGCCGTGCCTCTAGACTTCACACCGGGTGCAATGCGCCATGGCCCCAGCCGCCTTGAAAGCGCTGGTCCTTACCCGCTTCGCGACGGGATCCCCCGGGATGCCGGCGCGTCAACATCGCCATTACCGTTGCCCCCCGCCTGCGGTAAGCCTGTAGCTCCATGACCCAAGCCCAGCGAGGCCCCTGACATGTCATCACCCCAGATTCCCGCCACCAGCGCGCCGTTGCGTCTGCACGTGCCCGAGCCCAGCGCCCGCCCCGGCCAGGCCACCGACTTTTCCTATCTGAAGCTGAGCCCCGCCGGCGCGGTCGACAAGCCGCCCGTGGACGTGAGCGCCAGCCAGACCGCACCGCTGACCGGCCAGCTGATCCGCGTGCTGGACGACAACGGCGACGCCGTGGGTCCGTGGGCCGCCGACATCGACGACGCGGTGCTGCTGCGTGCGATGCACGCCATGCTCAAGACCCGCGCCTACGACGCGCGCATGCTGATCGCCCAGCGCCAGAAGAAGACCTCGTTCTACATCCAGTGCCTGGGTGAAGAAGCGATCGCGGTCGGCCAGACCCTGGCGCTGCGCGATGACGACATGCAGTTCCCGACCTATCGCCAGCAGGGCATCCTGGTCACCAAGGACGTCTCGCTGGTCGACATGATCTGCCAGGTGCTGTCCAACGCGGCCGACCCGCTGAAAGGCCGCCAGCTGCCGATCATGTACTCGTACAAGGACTACGGCTTCTTCTCGATCTCGGGCAACCTGACCACCCAGTACATCCAGGCGGTGGGCTGGGCGATGGCCTCGGCGATCAAGGGCGACACCCGCATCGCCACCGCATGGGTGGGCGATGGGGCGACCGCCGAAGGCGATTTCCACGCCGCGCTGACCTTCGCCCACGTGTACCGCGCCCCGGTCGTGCTCAACGTGGTCAACAACCAGTGGGCGATCTCCACCTTCCAGGCCATCGCCGGCGGTGAGAACACCACCTTTGCCGCGCGCGGCGTGGGCTACGGCATTCCGTCGCTGCGTGTGGACGGCAACGATCTGCTGGCCGTGTACGCGGCCTCGCGCTGGGCCGCCGAACGCGCCCGCAGCAATCTCGGCCCGACCCTGATCGAGTGGGTGACCTACCGCGCCGGCCCGCATTCGACCTCGGATGATCCGTCCAAGTACCGCCCGGCCGACGATGCCCAGCACTTCCCGCTCGGCGATCCGATCGACCGCCTGAAGCAGCACCTGATCAAGCGCGGCCTGTGGAGCGATCAGCAGCACGACGAAGTGCGCACCGAACTCGATGCCGAGGTCCTGCGTGCCCTCAAGGAAGCCGAGACCCACGGGTTGCTCGGCAGCGACAACCGTCCCGGCGCGGCCCTCATGTTCGAAGACGTCTACAAGGACATGCCCGAACACCTCCGTCGCCAGCGTCAGCAGTTGGGAGTCTGAACACATGAGCGGGATTGAACAGAACAACACCGGCGGCACGCCGATGACCATGATCCAGGCGCTGCGCTCGGCGATGGACGTGATGCTGGAACGCGACGACAACGTGGTGGTCTTCGGCCAGGACGTGGGCTACTTCGGCGGCGTGTTCCGCTGCACCGATGGCCTGCAGACCAAGTACGGCAAGCAGCGCGTGTTCGATGCGCCGATCTCCGAGAACGGCATCGCCGGCGCGGCGATCGGCATGGCCGCCTACGGCCTGCGCCCGGTCGCCGAGATCCAGTTCGCCGATTACATCTACCCGGCCTACGACCAGATCGTCTCCGAAGCGGCGCGCATGCGCTATCGCTCCGGCGGCAGCTTCACCTCCTCGCTGGTGTTCCGTACCCCGTGCGGCGGTGGCATCTACGGTGGCCAGACCCACAGCCAGAGCCCGGAGGCGATCTTCGCCCACGCCACCGGCCTGCGCACGGTCATGCCGTCCAACCCGTACGACGCCAAGGGCCTGCTGATCGCCTCGATCGAGAACGACGATCCGGTGATCTTCCTGGAGCCCAAGCGCCTGTACAACGGCCCGTTCGACGGTCACCACGACCGCCCGGTCACCGCGTGGTCCAAGTACCCGGACAACCTGGTGCCGGAGGGCTACTACAACGTGCCGCTGGACAAGGCCGCCATCGCCCGCGAAGGCAAGGCACTGACGATCATCACCTACGGCACCACCGTGTGGGTAGCCAAGGCCGCCGCCGAAGATGCCGGGATCGATGCCGAAGTGATCGACCTACGCAGCCTGTGGCCGCTGGACCTGGACGCCATCGTCAATTCGGTCAAAAAGACCGGCCGCTGCATCGTGCTGCACGAAGCCACGCGCACCTGCGGCTTCGGCGCCGAGCTGGTCGCCCTGGTGCAGGAGCATTGCTTCTACCACCTGCAGGCGCCGGTGGAACGCGTTACCGGTTGGGACACCCCGTATCCGCACGCGCAGGAATGGGACTACTTCCCGGGTCCGTCCCGGGTCATCGATGCAATGCAGCGCGTGCTGGAGGACTGAACCATGGGACATCACGTCATCAAGATGCCGGACATCGGTGAAGGTATCGCCGAAGTCGAACTGATCACCTGGAAGGTCGAGGTCGGTGGCCCGGTCGCCGAAGACCAGGTCGTGGCCGAGGTCATGACCGACAAGGCCATGGTCGAGATCCCCTCGCCCGTGTCAGGCACCGTCGTCTCGCTGGGTGGCAAGCCCGGCCAGATGATGGCCGTCGGCAGCGAGCTGATCCGCCTGGAAGTGGACGGTGCCGGAAATGCCAGCGCCACCAGTGCACCGGCCGCCGCGGCGCCTGCCGAACCGGTTGCCGCGCCCAAGGCGGCCGCACCGGCCGCTGCACCTGCG